>WXFE01000020.1 GCA_009881065.1 Bacteroidales bacterium
AACGCAAGGCGAAATAATCTATCTTTGTTTCCATGGCATCGAGCCGGAAATCCTGATGACTGATCATTCCGCCACGAAAAAGAGAGATAAATCGCGCTTCGGACTCATTCTTCACCTGCATCCACGGAAGGTAAGGGAATCGACGCTCCGTTTCACGCTCACTTTCGGACTGGGCGGGATGGCGGCAATGCTGATGGTCATTCAGGTTATCACAGGACTGCTCCTCAAATTTCATTATGAGCCATCACCGGAGAATGCATATAACTCAATACTGAACCTGCAGGAGAGCCTGCTGTTCGGAAAGATGCTGCGCAATATACACCACTGGAGCGCGATAGCTTTTGTGTGGATTGCCTTCCTCCACATGCTCCGCGTGGCATTCACGGGAGCCTGCCGCCCGCCGAGAGACGTTACATGGCTAACAGGAGCGGCGCTGTTGCTGCTGGTGGTCCTCTCCAACTTCACCGGATACCTCCTGCCGTGGGACCAGCTTTCATACTGGGCCGTGACGGTTGCCACAAGCCTGCTCTCCTACATCCCGCTGGCGGGAGAAGCGATTCGCAAATTATTCCTTGGAGGAGCAGATGTGGGTCAGGCTACACTCACCAACTTCTTTAACCTTCATACAGGAGTCATCCCTCTGCTGATTATATCCCTCATGCTGTGGCACTTCTGGAGGATTCGCCGTGCCGGAGGCATCATAGTGGCGGAGAAGGACAAGGAGAGCCCGATGGTTGATACCAGGCCACACCTCATAAACAGGGAGTTCGTTGTTGCCGTGACGCTGCTCGCGGTAATATTCATTATCAGCAGCCTTTTTGATGCCCCACTGCGCGGGAGGGCAAATCCTGCCTTCAGTCCCAATCCCGCCAAAGCTCCATGGTACTTCATGGGTCTCCAGGAACTGCTGATTCATTTTCACCCGCTGTTTGCGGTCTTCGTACTGCCTGTTACCGTGCTGGCAGCAGTTGTATGGATGCCATACGTGAAAAGCACAGATAAAAACCAGGGTATCTGGTTCCTGTCGCATGCCGGAATCAGAGCCGCAAAAATGTCGGCAATAACGGGTGCGCTCTGCACAATTATCTTCATTGCAATCAGCGGGATTCTTCCTGACCCTGAGGTGCTGCTCCCGGGTGTGCCGCCGATCCTGACCACAGGCCTCGTTCCTTTCCTCATTATGGCTGCCACAATGTGGCTCTTCATGAAGTCTCTGAAGAGGCGGTGGTCTCTGAACAGACCGGAAATGATACAATCGGTTATTGTTCTTTTGGTTGTATCCTATGCCGTACTTACCGTTACCGGGATATTCTTCAGGGGCGAGGGGATGAACCTGGTGTGGCCGTGGAATCTTTAAGCAGGTCAGAGAAAGCGAATCAGATGGATAGGAGAACGACAGATAAACACGCGGAACCGGCAGGAAACAGAAGAGGCTTCCTGAAGAGGCTCTGGCAGATACTTGGCATCGTTGCCCTGGCCGAATTGCTGTGGTTTATCATCAGCCTTCTCAGGCCGTCAAAGGAAATACATAAAAGCAGACCGGCAGAAACCCTCCGCGTGATCGGCAGTGTGGAGGATTTCCCGGCAGGATCAGTCACCCCTGACAGGGTCAACAGGCTTTATATCGTCAGGGAGGAGGACGGCGGGTTCATGGCGCTCTCACTGACCTGCCCGCACCTGGGCTGCTCGGTGCTGTGGAATGAGGAGAGCCGGCAGTTCGACTGCCCGTGCCACTCGTCGGCATTTGACCGCAGGGGGATTGTTCTCAGTTCACCCGCACCACGTCCGCTTGACTACCTTCCCGTCATCATAGAGGAGGGAAAGGTAAAGGTAAATACGGGAAGCATAACAAAGCGAAAGAGGTTTGAACCAAACCAGGTTACATATGCCCTTTAACGATGCCACGGACAGGATGAAGAGCCGGGGAACGACCGGCTTGTTCTCTGCTGACAGAATGAGGAACTGGAAGAGGACCGGCTTCATTGCCACACTCCTGCTGGCAGTCTCATTTCCTGTTTACCTGTTGCGTACGGCATCGCACAGAGAGGGCGCGGAGCGGGTGCAGGCTCCCTTTTTCACAGGCTCTGCCACCTGCATCGAGTGCCATAAGAAGGAGTATGACCTCTGGAAGGGATCACACCATGATCTGGCGATGGACATCGCAACGGACAACACCGTTCTTGGTGATTTCAATGATTTTGAGTTCAGGCACAGGGGAGAGGTGCACCGATTCTTCCGCAAGGGCGAAAAATTCTTCGTCAACACCGAAGGAGCCAACGGCAGATTTGAGGATTTTGAGGTAGCCTATACCCTGGGGTACACTCCCCTGCAACAGTATCTGGTACCGTTCGAAGGAGGACGTTTGCAGTGCCTGCCGATTGCATGGGATACCGGGCAGGGGAGATGGTTTCACCTGGGTGACACCCTTTACACTGATGAGGAGGCAGGGCCCGGCAACTGGCTGCATTGGACCCGGCAGGCTCAGAACTGGAACGGCATGTGTGCCGACTGCCACACTACCAACCTGAAGAAGAACTACAACCCGGTCACCAGAACATACAACACCACCTGGTCAGAGATCGATGTCAGCTGCGAGGCATGTCACGGACCCGCCTCGGAACACCTGGCATGGGCAGCACTACCGGAGGGCTCGAGGCCGGCGGATGTCAATACGGGGCTGATTGTCCGGACCCGCGATCTGAATAACGAAGAGCTGCTGAACGTGTGCGCACGGTGTCACTCGCGCAGGGCGGTAATGGGAGACTATACAGACGGCAACGGCGACCTGCTCAATTACATGATTCCGATGCTGACGGTTCGGCCACTGTATCATACAGATGGACAGATACTTGATGAGGTTTATGAATATGGCTCCTTCACCCAGGGCAGGATGTATGAAAAGGGTGTCAGGTGCAGCGACTGCCATGACTCGCACTCTGTCAGAACCATTGAGCCGGACAACCGGCTCTGCCTTCAGTGCCACCGTCCGGATATCTATGACACCCCGAAGCATCACTTCCACAAGATGGATCCGGGGAGTGTTGTGGGTCCGGGGAGCATTGTGGGACAGGGGAGCATTGTGGGACAGGGGAACATTGCGGGACCGGGGAGCGTTGTGGAACCTGGGAGTGTTGTGGAACCTGGGAGTGTTGTGGAACCTGGGAGTGTTGTGGAACCTGGGAGTGTTGTGGAACCTGGGAGTGTTGTGGATCCGTGGAGCGTTGAGGGGCAGTGGAGCGTTGTGAGGCAGGAGAACGTCGTAAGGCCGGGGAGCGTTGCGGGGCCGGGAGACGACAAAGGTATAAAAGGTGGTGCAGGAATTACAGGAGTCCGCAGGCTTATTAACCGCGGAGAACCTCAATATGTCGAGGGCACCGGTGCACAGTGCGTCAACTGCCACATGACCGGCAGGTATTATATGGGCAACGATTACCGTCGTGACCACAGCTTCAGGATTCCCCGTCCCGACCTGACGGCAGCGACAGGTGTTCCCAATGCCTGCAACGACTGCCACAAGGATAAAACCACAGCTTGGTCACAGAGTTACATCCTGAAGTGGTATGGTGAGCGCATGAGGCCTCATTACGGAGAGACCTTCGCGGCAGCGGAAAAAGGAGACCGGAGAGTAATTCCTGATCTGATACTCTATTCGGAGAATGAGCTTTTCCCGCTGATGGTGAGGGCTACGGCAGTCAGGTTCCTCGGACGGTTCAACACCCCGGAGAGCAATCGTGCCGTTGAGCTGGCGCTGACAGATCCGGCCCCGCTGGTGAGGCATACGGCGGTGATGAGCTATAATCCGACCGACATCATGTCATACGAGAAGCTTATGTTGCCTCTTCTCAATGACCCGGTCAGGGGGGTCAGGAGTGAGGCAGCCATCAGGCTCTCCGAGGTGCGGGAGGAGCGGCTGAGCCTCCCTGCCCGTAAGGCGCGGAGGGCGGCGCTGGATGAGTACATGCGTATCAACCTGTACAATGCCGATTTTCCGGGAGGCCTCTTCAATCTTGGGGTCATGTATGCCAATGCCGGTGACCTGGCGCGGGCTGAGGCAGCATACAGGGATGCCCTTGGTATTGATGATCAGTTTTATCTGGCTAAGGTGAACCTGGCAACTCTCTTTGCGCAGCAGGGGAGGCCCGGCGAGGCAGAGAAACTGCTTCGTGATCTGCTCAGAGATCACCCGGAACTGCATGAACTCAACAGTTCACTGGCGATGCTGCTGGCCGAACAGGGGAGATACGGGGAGAGCCGTGAGTTCTTCCTGAAAGCGGCCGGGCTGATGCCTGAACAGACGAGAATACTCTATAATCTCGGCCTGCTCGAGAACAAGCTCGGTAATACAATCAGCGCCGAAAAGTATCTCACGGAGGCCCTGAACAGGGACCCCGGCAATTATGATTATCTGTATGCCCTGGCCACATTTTGCCTGGAGCACGGTAAAAAAGAGAGAGCGCTGACCTATGCCAGCCGGATGGCGGCCCGGTACCCGGGTGATCAGGCCGCCAGGCAGCTGCTCAGGGCGGCAGGCAAAAATTAATGTGCCGCTGCCAGGGTCTCTTACAATTACCTGTCAACCGGGTATGGCTTATGCTGCGGAAATGAACGCGGCTCTTCCGAGATCTTTTTCATGACAACCTCTACGGCCTTCATCAACTGCGTGTCATACCCCTCCGAGTACTTTTTCGAATCTATGTCAATGATTATATCAGGAGTGACACCCTCGTTCTCCACTACCCATTCACCCTTCTCATTGTATATGCGATAGTCGGGCGCTGTGATGCTTCCTCCGTCAATAAGCTCAATGAACTGTGACACACCCACCAGTCCGCCCCAGGTGCGGGTTCCTATTACCGGTCCCATCCCGAACCAGCGGAACTCGTAGGGGAGTTCATCGCCCCCCGAGCCGGCATACCTGTTGGTTATCAATGCCATGTGTGCGTTTACGGCAAGGTGGGGAATGGGCTGATCAGCAGACTGCCTGCGGGTCCAGTATCCATGAGGCTTTTTCTGCAGACGCTGCAGGAAGATTTCCGGGTCAAGCCCGCCGCCATTGAAACGACCGTCAATAATGAGTCCTTCCTTCTTTGTCTGCGAGTAGAAGTATCTCGGGAAATCAGTTGCTGAGCCGTTCCAGGTGTCAGGCAGGTATATGTAGCCAATCTTTCCGCCGGAGGCTTTATCCACTGTCATACGGTTTGACTCGAGCCAGTCCATATAACGGAATCTGGTTTCACTATCGGACGGAACAACTGTTACCTCGCGTGCACCTGTCAGCGTCGGTTTTGAGTTTACAGTCAGCGTTACCTGCTTGCCGGCCAGACCCACGAAATAGCTGTAAACTTCCCTGTCAGCCTTTACCTCATTGTTATTAACCTTTAGCAGGTAGTCACCTTCGGTAATATTAACACCCGGTTTTGCCAGCGGTGGCCAGGCCTCGCGCGACCAGTCCTTTTCCCTGAATATCTTGCTGAAGCGGTAGAAGTTATTCTGTTTATCCACAGAGTAATCAGCCCCGAGCATCCCGGTATTGACCGGTTCGGAACGCCGTTTGGCATCGCCGCCGTAAACATATGTATGAGAAGTATTAAGCTCGGCTATCATCTCACCGATGATAAAGGTGAGGTCCTGCCGGCATGTTGCCCTGTCAGCCAGCTTTTCATATTTGAGCTTGAGAGCGGGCCAGTCCTGCCCGTGCATCCCCGGTTCATAATAATAGTCGCGCTCCATGCGCCAGGCCTCATTGAATATCTGCTTCCACTCGCTTACCGGATCATACCAGACCTTCATGTCGGTCAGCCTGAGCGGCGAAGGATTTCCTCCGTCTGCCGGCATCAGTGATACTCCGCCATCCTTCCGGAGCACAATGGTGCTTCCGTCGGCAGAGAGCCTGTAGTCATCAATCCCTTCTGCAATCTGAGACGCTTTTCCCGATTTAAGGGACCATGAGAACAGGTTCATCGGCCCGTGTCCGGAGACCTCGAACCGGTTGAAGTTGCCCTCATCACTGTTGAGCCAGAAGATAGACCTGTCATTTACGGCGAGGTTGCGGTAGTTGCCCTTTGCAACCGGAAGGGCTTCAACGCGGTCTGTTATTCCGTCGAAGTCTATCTTCACCATGAGTGGTGAAGCCGGAGCAGCAGCAACAGCTGTTTTTCCGGCTGAACGGCCTGCCTGACCTTTACCGGCATCAACGGTTCCCGTGCTGACCGGAGCCACCGTTGATGAAACAGGTTCCTCATCACTCCTCCAGGGCATAAGTGATTTACCGTCTTTTCTGAGCGTTACAGCATAGACTCCTGCCACCTTCTGGTAAACCATCTCCCACTCCAGGTCACAATATGTGGGACTAAACCTTCGGTTGGAGATGAACAGGATATACTCTCCGTCATTGGTAAAAACAGGATTGAAATCATGGAAGAGCCCGTTGCTGATGCCGTTGATGCTTTTTGTTTCCAGTCC
>WXFE01000021.1 GCA_009881065.1 Bacteroidales bacterium
GAAGCCGCGGCAGTATGTTGCAGAATATTATCTTTGGCTGCATTATGTTGAATAAGCCGACTATTTTTGTCAGCAAACAACCAATGATGAAAAACCAGACCACATCTGCCTCTGTCAGAACAGGATTAGTAATCCTTCTGGCACTATTCCCGCTTATTGCTACCGGACAATTTACAAAGGATATTGACCCTGACGGGCCCGGCTACGCCGAAAACTGCACCTGCATAATGGTTGGCCGGCTGGCCTCAACCGACGGCTCCGTCATGACCTCGCACTCCTGCGACGGCAGGTACCGCACATGGCTCGAGATGGTGCCGGCAATGACCTTCGCAAGAGATACCGTTCATGCTGTCTACCGGGGAACAATGCAGACCGAGGAGGCATGGGACATGACCAACCTGACACGCAAGGGCGAAATCCCACAGGTGAAATCCACATACGCATATCTCAACACGGCATATCCATGCCTCAACGAGAAGCAGCTCGCCATGGGCGAAACAACCATTTACGGAAAGAGGGAACTGATAAACCAGGAGGGCCTCTTCGTGATAGAGGAGCTTGAGAGGATCGCGCTTCAGCGCTGTACAACGGCACGCCAGGCAATAGCCCTCATAGGTTCGCTTGCCGAGCAGTATGGTTACGGTGATCTGGCCGAATGCCTCACCATAGCTGACCCGAAAGAGGTGTGGCAGCTCGAGATAGCCGGCTCGGGACCGGGCAAACCCTCGGCACTGTGGGTGGCGCAGAGAATTCCTGATGAACATGTAGGCATTGCTGCCAACATACCAAGAATCTCAGATGTCAACTTCAGGGACAGTGATAACTTCATGACCTCAACCGACCTCCGGAAAAAGGCAAAGGAGCTCGGTTACTGGGACGGAAAGGAGCCGTTCAAGTTCTACAGGGTGATCGGCACGGGCAAACCGTACGCCATCCGCGAATTCTTCGTACTGAGCTCACTTGCACCAGAACTTAACCTGACTATGGAGATGGAAGAACTCCCCTTCTCCGTCAAGCCTGAGAAAAAGCTCTCCGCCAGTGACGTTATGGCGCTCTTCCGCGAAACCTACGAAGGTACACCCTATGACATGACCAGGAACCTGATGGTTACCGTACGGAAAAAAGATGAAGCCGGCAACGAGATAACTGAAATGGTGAAGTCGCCGGCCATCAGCAACTGGATGAACAATGACGTACGCACCCTGATCAATGAGCTCAAGCCCGGTACCATTGACAGGCAGCGCACCATTGCCATCGCAGGCTGCTCCTACTCGCACGTCATACAGTGCCGTGAATGGCTGCCTGATGAAGTTGGCGCAGTGGCATGGTTCTCATTTGACAATCCCGGGCAGAGTCCACGCATACCAATCTTCTCAGGGACAATGTCTCTGCCGAAGAGCTTCAGCATCTGTGGGCAGCACCGCTACCGTGAAGATGCCGCCCTATGGGCCTTCCGCGAAGCCAACAGGCTCTCGATGATTAACTGGGAGCGTGGGCGCAGACTCATAGAGCCGGCAGTAGCCGAACTGGAGAACAAAGCGCTGGCGGAACTGCCCGGACTGGAGGAGAGAGTAAAGATCATGGTTAAGGAGGGCAGGAATGAAGAAGCCAGGAAAGTGGTGACAGAATACTCAAATGCCTTCGCTTATGGTGCCATGAACAGGTGGCAGGAACTGAAAAGAGAACTCTGGCAGATGTTCGGCAGAGGTTTCTGATCATAATACCCCCTGCCCTGAACTTATCATATTCCGAATTGTTAACTTTAGACAATTTTCAATGGAAATGGGTTCAGGCATAGCCTCAATTCTTGACAAGAAAGCCCTTGACAGGGATGACATCATTGCACTTCTTCAGTGCGGCGAGGATGAGGCTCCCCTTCTATACCGGCGGGCAGCAGCCGTCAGGGACCACTACGTGGGCAGTCATGTTTACCTGCGCGGACTCATTGAATATTCAAACATCTGCAGGAAAAACTGCCTCTATTGCGGCGTCAGGCGTGACAATCTCAGGATAGAAAGGTACACTATGACACGGGAAGAGGTTCTTGAGGCAGCCATGACTGCCTTCAATCTCAAACTCGGGTCAATTGCCATCCAGTCAGGAGAGAACTCCTCCGGAGCATTTATTGACACCATTGAAGAGCTTATATCCACAATACGCAGGATGACTGACAATAAGCTCGGTATTACGCTCTCTCTAGGCGAGCAGAGCAGGGAGACCTACAGGAGATGGTATGACGCGGGCGCACACCGTTACCTGCTGAGGATAGAGACATCAAACCAGTCCCTCTACCGGAAGCTGCATCCTGACGATGAGATGCACAGGTACCAGAGAAGACTTGAATGCCTGAAGGCGATTCAGGATACCGGGTACCAGACAGGTACCGGTGTGATGATAGGGCTGCCGTACCAGACTATGGGTGATCTGGCTGATGATATCATCTTCATGCGCGATTTTGACATTGACATGTGCGGGATGGGACCGTATATAGAACATTCAGACACCCCGCTGGGGGAAAGGGGAACCGACCATCGCCTCCTGAAGGAACGTTTCAGCCTCTCTCTCAGGATGATAGCAATACTCAGGATTGTCATGAGGGATATCAATATCGTTGCTTCAACGGCCATGCAGACCATTGATCCGGCAGGCCGTGAAAAGGCTGTTTCCTGCGGAGCCAACGTGGTTATGCCGAACCTCACCCCTGCCAGGTACAGGGAGGGATACCGGATTTATGAGGGCAAGCCGGGCTACAACGAGGTGAATGAATCAAACGTCAGCGGCCTGAACCCCGATCTGATACCCGGAATCACCATCGGGCTGGGGATATGGGGTGACACACCCCATTACGGCAGGAGGCTGGGCAGAAAAAAATGATTATGCTGCAGAACAAGGTTCTGCCATAACAACCAATCCTCTTTTTTCCGAAATTGCTCACACTACTCAAACCTGACATGATGAAAAAAACAGCCCTTTCATCAGTGATCATCCTTGTGTCACTGATCAGTTTCGGCCAGGAGAAGCTCACCCTTGATTACTACATGCCTGCAGGCATGACTTTTGACAGCAGCATACCGGTGCCGGGGTCCATCGGTCATGAGGTGGGCGAATGGCATGTCACCCATGACAAGCTGGTCGGTTACATGAAGCTTCTTGGCGACCTCTCCGGCAGGGCAGTATGGGAAGATTACGGCAAAAGCTGGGAAGGGAGGCCGCTCGGGCAGCTGATCATCACATCGGAGAAGAACATGGCCCGTCTCGAAGAGATCAGGCTCGAGCACCTGAAACTATCAGATCCTTCAGTCTCAAAGAGTGTCACCACTGCAGACATGCCGCTTATCATCAAGCTTGGTTACGGCGTGCATGGCAACGAGTCAAGCTCATCCAATGCTTCAATACTTACAGCCTACTACCTCGTTGCCGGCAGGGGACCGCAGATAGGCGAAATACTTGACAAATGCGTCATACTTATCGATCCGTCACTCAATCCTGACGGTTTGCAGCGTCACTCTGCCTGGGTGAACATGAACCGCGGGATGACGCTCGCAACCGACCCTTCCGGGAGGGAGTTCAATGAGCCATGGCCCGGAGGGCGAACCAACCACTACTGGTTTGACCTGAACCGCGACTACCTGATGCTTCAGCACCCCGAGAGTGTGGGGCGCGTGGAGGCTTTCTACCGCTGGATGCCCAACATAAACACTGACCATCATGAGATGGGTGCCTCAGCCACCTTCTTCTTCCAGCCGGGCGTGCAGTCGCGCAACAACCCGGTGGTCCCGCCTGACAACCAGACACTGACGACCGGGATAGGCAGTTACCATGCAAAGTATCTTGATTCCATCGGAAGCCTCTATTATACCGGCGAGAGCTTTGACGACTATTACCTGGGCAAAGGCTCATCCTACCCTGATGCTCACGGGTCAATAGGTATCCTCTTCGAGCAGGCCGGCACAAAGGGTCACCTGCGCGAAGTACCGGGCGGAGTTCTCTCCTTCCCCTTTGCAATCAGGAACCAGTTTGTAGTATCACTATCCACCATAGAGGCAGGGATGAATATGAGGGTAAAACTGCTTGACATGCAGCGCGAGTTCTATCTCTCAGCTCTCAGGGAGGCTGACGCCTCACCGGTAAAAGGTTACCTGTTCAGTGCCGGTGCCGACCCCGGAGGGTGTGCACGCTTTATAGAAAACCTTCTCAGGCACAGGATCGAGGTTTACAGATGCGGCCGCCAGATAACCAAAAACGGCATCACCTATAGCCCGGAAAACAGTTATTTTGTTCCGGCCAGACAGAAGGAGTACCGTTTTGTCAGGGCGCTGTTTGAAACTGTAAAGACTTTTTCTGACACCGTGTTTTATGACATTTCCACCTGGGTAATGCCGATGGCTTTCAACCTGAGCTATACCCCCCTTGGCAGCGCTGAGACAACAGGCATAGCCGGCGGGAGGGTGACCTCTCCGCCATTCCCTGACGGGGCTGTAAAAGGTACCGAAAAAGATTATGCATGGCTCTTTGAATGGAGTGACACCTATGCCCCCGGGGCGCTTTACATGTTACAGAGCGCAGGCTTTACCGCACGGGTGGCCACAGCCACTTTCACGGCTTTACTGAGTGACGGCAGCAGGAAGCAGTTTGGTTACGGCACCATAATGGTTCATAAGGGAGATAAGCCGGTTTCTGACGGTTCGCTCATGAAGTTCCTCAGCGCAGTGGCGAAGGAGTGCGGCATAACCGTGTACGGCGTCTCCACCGGACTCACCCCCGCTGGCATGGACCTTGGCAGCGGCGGCTTCGCGGTGCTGTCAAGACCTTCGGTGATGCTGGTAATCGATGATGGGACACCTGCCGACGATGCCGGTGAAATCTGGCACCTTCTTGACACACGCTACAGCATGCCTGTGACACTGATCTCCCCGTCAAGAATGGGTACGGCCAACCTTGGCAGATACAACGTCATCATCATAGCAGGGAATCCGTCAATCTCATCTTTGGCAGTGGACCGCCTGCGCGAATGGAACCGTTCCGGCGGAACCCTGATTGGTTACAGGGGCGGGAACAGATGGCTGGCCGACAACGGCTTTGCCCAGACAACCTACGCAGAAAGTGCTGCCACACCACCTGGTCTCTCTGCAAGGTATGCCGACAGGGGAATGGAGAGGGCGATACATACAGTTCCTGGAACGATCTTCAATGCTGTCATTGACTCTACTCACCCGCTCTGTTACGGATACACCGGCACCCATCTGCCGGTATTCAAAACCGATGCATCAGCGGTGAAGATCACAGGCAGCAGTTATAACACACCGGTGAAATATACAGCTGACCCGCTGCTGAGCGGATACTGCTCAAAAGAAAACCAGGAGCGCATTGCAGGCAGTGCGGTTGTGTCGGTTCATCCGGGACCGGGAAGGGTTATTTCGATATATGACGACACCAACTTCAGGGCCATCTGGTATGGCACCTCGAAACTTTTTGTCAACGCTGTCTTTTTCGGACAGATACTCAGATAGGGACACCGCTCTGTAAAGGAGTCTGCTCTCTCAGGCAGGAAAACATATCCTGCCTATTGCCAGCTCCTCTATTTCGCGAAGCGAGCGCTCAAGGGAAAGAAACTGGTTCCTGTTGCCTGCAAGTTCAAGGATGATCAGTCCGGCCGGTTCCCCGTAGTAAACCTCATTGACACCCAGCCTGGTGCGGATAACACATCCGTAGGTGGTCAGCAGCGCCTGTACCGTGGGGCCAAGATCATTTCTCCCGGGAACCATAATCCCGATAATGGTGGTGCCCTCACACTCCAGGGGAGCATCTGACAGCCCGTGAGAGAATACCATCTCCCTGACAAACAGCCCCTCGATTCCCTTCAGCTTCGCAACCAGATTCCCGCAGTCATCAACATTTCCTGCAAGGTGTATTACCATAAATCCTTCGCGGCTGCACAGCTCATCGTTCAGTTCGTGAAACCCGAGCCTGGTGCTTATAACAGAAGAGTGCTCAGAGAGTACCTTCTGAACAAGTCCTGCCTCCTTGATCCTGTCAGTGATCTTTATGCCTATTACTCTGACCATGATAGTGTATTTTAGTAGTAAAGGTCTCTCTCCCCGTTCCTGATACGCTCAATCTTTTTCCTTATGCTCTGCTTCATCCCCTCATCAAGGGTGGCAATGTTCTTTTCGATGGCTTGCCATCCCTTCTCTGCCAGCCCGGGCGAAGCGTAGTCAACAATGTATTCTGAGAGCGTAAGAATGGCATTGGGTGTACAATACCTCTTGATAAAGCCGGGCACCGAGAACTCCATAAAGTGCTCGCCGGTACGGCCCAGGCGATAGCATGCCGTGCAGAACGACGGGATGTAGTCATTGTCTATCAGCTCATTGATAATACTTGCCAGTGATCTGTCATCATTGATCCTGAACTGCTCGCGGTTAAGGTTCTGCTCCTCATTCTTTGAGTCTGAGTAACTGCCCAGTTCAAGCCTGGTTCCTCCGTCTATCTGTGACACCCCGAAAGCCATAGCTTCGGAACGGACTTCAGGAGCCTCCCTGGCAGTTAGTATCAGTCCGGTATAAGGCACTGCAAGCCGGAGAATGGCTATAAGCTTCTTGAAGTCGTCATCACTGGTGAAGTACTTATCGGTGATGTTCAGTGACGAGGCATCCTTTATACGCGGGAAGGAGATGGTATGGGGGCCTACATTATAGCAGGCTTCCAGGTGATTGGTATGCCTTACCAGGCCCATCACCTCGAACCGCCAGTCATAGAGGCCGAACAGGGCGCCTATGCCCACATCGTCAATTCCTGCCTCCTGGGCTCTGTCGAGAGCTGTCAGACGCCATTCATAATCCTTTTTCTTTCCGCCGAGGTGGTACCATTTGTATGCCTCAGGGTCATAGGTCTCCTGGAATATCTGGTATGTACCTATCCCTGCCCGGCCCACGGTACGGAACCCGTCAATGTCAAGCGGTGCAGCGTTGATGTTCACCCTGCGTATCTCACCACGGCCTTTCTTGACTCCGTAAACCAGCCGTACCGTATGTGCAATATACTCCGCGCCATACTCCGGGTGCTCACCGTAAACGAGAATCAGCCTCTTCTGACCGTTATCCTCCAGTGCTTCAACCTCTGCAATGATCTCGTTATCGGTAAGGGTCTTGCGCTTTGCCTCCCTGTTGGAGGTTCTGAAACCACAGTACTGGCAGTTGTTGGTGCACTTGTTTCCTATGTAAAGGGGTGCAAACAACACTATCCTGTTGCCATAGACTTTTTTCTTCAGCTCGCGCGCACCCTCCTTTATCTCCTCCACCAGGTCGCCTTCGGCGTTGATAAGTACAGCTGTCTCAGCCAGGGTGAGACGCTCCTTGGAAAGCGACTTTGCTATCACCTCCCTGACCCTTACGGCATCAGCCTTGTTATTATTTATATGTGCCCACAGCTCTGCCGGATCAATGAACGGCTCCATCCTGCGGTCAGGAATGGTGCATTTTTCAGGATTGAATTTCATTTCTCTTAAATTTTAATTACACCCCCGATCAGAAATTAACTTGTAAAGATACGTAAAAAGGGGGCCAATTGTTCAATCCGGTCAGAAAATTAACTCCTTCATCTCTTCAGTACCTTCAACAAGCGTTCTTGCCGGGTCTGAAGTCAGGCGGCTGGTTTTCCTTGACAAAGTAGGCCACTTTCTCAATGTATGTTATCATGTCAAACTCCTCGAGATAGACGGTGTCAGGTACATTGAGGGGCACTGTTGTGAAGTTCATGATACCCCTGATTCCGTCACTGACCAGCCGTGAGGCTGTGGCTACGGCCTGATCAGCCGGAACGGCCAGCACGGCAACCACGATATCAAGCTCCTCCCTCAGCCTCCTGAGCTGACTTATATCGTAGCAACGCACCCCGGCCACCACCCTGTCTGTCTTCCGGGGGTCAACATCAAAGGCAGCCACCACGGTCATGTTAGTCCGCCTGTCCCTGAAATATCCGGCTATGGCCCTTCCCAGGTTGCCCATCCCGACGATGGCCACGTTGAGGCCGTCGGGGGCATCGATTATTGATCCGATAGTATTGATAAGCTCCCTCACATCATAACCCTTCCGCATCACGCTGCCGTATCCGATAAGCATGAGATCGCGCCTGACCTGCACAGCGGTGATGTGGAGCATCGCGGCAAGCTCATGCGAAAAAATATAATCTTTGTTTGCAGCCAGTACGGAGGCAAGCGCTCTCCTGTACTGACTTAAACGTTCAACGGTTTTTCCTGGAAGTGCTTTCATATACATGTTATTGATTTTGAAACCTGTGATCCGGGAATTATTGCCGTGAAGGCTGATCCCCTGCCAGCCGGAATGAACCTGAAACTATCATGGGAGATGGCCAGACCGTGTATCCTGGTTGTGAACATCCTGAGGAAACTGCCGGTGCGTACAATAGCGCTCCCGGTGAGGCAACCCTCCTCCTGTACGGCCTGAATGACGGGTATAAGATCTGCCGCCGTACTATGCCGATCTGTCCACCAGCCCCGGATATACTTAATAACGGGTATAAGATCCTCATGACTTCCCGCCCCGTAACGGCTCAGAACATCATCTATCTTGCTCGCTTTGAACACAATCTGACTATTCAGACAAATACAAAATTATTTGTTTTTATTGTTATTTCAAAAACATTGTTAATCTATTAACAAATAATTATGGAAAAGATCCATTGTCTGGCAGGAGCGTTGGAAAATGTTGTATTTTTGAGTAAGTATGAACTAAACAGGAGGGTATTGGGACAATCAAACAACATTGAAATCTGTCTTGGAAGTTCTTGTTTTTCAAGAGGTAACAAGGAGATTGTTCAGATCATCAAAGATTTTCTGAAGAAGAATCACCTTACAGACAAGGTGCTGCTAAGAGGAGCGCGCTGCATGAACCGTTGCAGTGAGGGTCCGTTTATAATCATCAACGGGATGACTTTTTCCAGCATTGGGGTACAGGATATAGAAAAGATACTGGAAAATGAGCTGGTTTAGAATATACTTGAAAACCGATAACCAACCAATGTGATTCCAGGTCTCAATCATGTGAAGGTTTAATATGTACCTGGAAACCGATTAACTGCTTATGAAGATGCCTGATCAGGTAATAAAATTAAACGAGGATAAGTGCCGCAACTCTTATTCATGTGTGAGGGTGTGCCCTGTGAATGCCATCGAGGTAAGGCCTGAGAGGGCTCATCCGGTGATTATGGCTGACAGGTGCATAGGGTGCGGACTCTGTTTCCTGGCATGCTCTCCCGGGGCAATTGAGTACAGGGATTCGCGAAGCCAGGTAAAGCAGATACTGAAGTCAGGGCGTCCTGTGGCAGCCCTGCTGGCTCCCAGCATAGCTTCGGAGTTTGATGACATAACAGACTACCGCAAGTTTGCCGGGATGATACGGAGCCTGGGGTTCTCCTATGTTCATGAGGTATCCTTTGGCGTTGACCTGGTTGCCTATGCTTACAGGAGGCTTTTCGAGGAGTCAAGCGGCAAGTATTATATCACTTCAAACTGTCCCTCCATAGTGGAGATGATAGAGAAGTATCATCCGAACCTGGTTCCCAACCTTGCACCTCTGGTCTCGCCCATGATTGCCACGGCAATGGTTACCCGCAGCCTTTATGGTGACGAGGTTGTCAACGTTTTCATCGGGCCCTGCATTGACATCAAGGCAGAAGCTGCCCGCTACAGTGACAGGAACCTTGTGGAAGCCGTCCTTACATTCATAGAGATACGTCAGCTCTTTGATGAGCATGAGATACAGGAAAAGACAGTCAAGATGTCTGATTTTGATCCTCCCTGTGGCAACTGGGGTGCTCTCTACCCCTACCCTGCGGGCATCCTTCAGGCTGCAGGCATAAAGCGTGACCTGGTATCAAGTCATGTGATCACCGCTTCAGGGGCTGAAGATGTCAAGGAGGCGATCAATGACTTCGACCATCATATTGACACCATCAAACACCATTTCAACCTCTTCTTCTGCCAGGGATGCCTGCTTGGTCCGGGCATGATCAGGCATGACGAACGGTTCAGGCGCCGGTCACTCGTGAAGCAGTATGCCGAGAAGCGGGTTAGTACCCTTGATAAAAAACAATGGAAAGAGGATATGGAGCGGTGGTCAGATCTCGACCTCTCGCGCCGGTTCAGCGTCAATGACCAGCGGATTCCGGACCCGTCTCCTGAAGCAATCACCAGGGTGCTGAAGATCATCGGCAGGGACAATCGTGCCGAAGAGCTCAACTGCAACGCATGCGGTTACGGATCATGCAGGGAGTTTGCAGCCATTGTGGCAAAGGGGCTTGCCATTCCTGAGATGTGCCACACCTACAACCTGCGCAATAAACAGGAGTATATTGAAACACTCAGGCAGACCAACAAGAAACTCTCGGAGACGAAAAAAGCCCTGAAAGAATCGGAGGAAAAGGCCATGCGCGAAAAGGATGCTGCAGAGGATGCCTCTGAAACCATGAACAGCATGCTTAACAAGCTGCCAAACGGAGTTGTGATTGTAGACAATGAGCTGAAGATACTCCAGTCGAACAAACGTTTCCTGGAGATCATAGGTGAGGATGCGGAGGATATTGCAGAAATCATCCCGGGCCTTCGCGGAGCCGACCTGAAGACACTGCTGCCATTCAGCGTTTACAATATCTTCTCCTTTGTGCTGCGTGAAAACGAATCGGTGATAAGCCGTGACGTGCAGCTTGAAGACCGGATGTTCAACATCTCCATCTTCCCCATCAGGCAGAACAGGATTGCCGGGGCGGTCATCCGCGACCTCTTCTCTCCCGAGGTACAGCGGGAGGAGGTGATCAACAGGGTTTCCGATGTCATTGACAAGAACCTTGAAATGGTTCAGAAGATAGGGTTCCTGCTGGGTGAAGGAGCCTCAGATACCGAAAAGATGCTCAACTCCATTGTCGAATCATTCCGCCAGAAAAAAGATGCAACCGGAAAGTAATGCCACGGCAGTAATGGCGAGGCAGTTCTTCATTGAAGTCAACAGCCAGCAGCGCAATCATCATGGTGAGCGCATCTGCGGTGATGTTTTCCTCTCAGAGAACGTGCGTGAGGAGAACCGGATAATAACGGTTCTCTCTGACGGCATGGGCCATGGGGTAAAGGCCAACATCCTGGCAACCCTCACCTCCACCATGGCACTCAACTTCACCCGCGAGCACAAAGAGCCTGACCGTATCGCGGAGATTATCATGAATACGCTCCCGGTATGTTCCGAAAGGAAGATCAGCTATGCTACCTTTTCAATAGTTGACGTTGAGAGTGACGGGCGTACCAACATACTCGAGTATGACAACCCGCGATGCATAATACTCAGAGGCAGCCAGCCATTTGAGCCCGACTGGAAGGATGTGGTGCTTGACAAAGGGAGGAATGCCGGCAAGGTACTGCACAAATGCACCTTTTACCCGGCCAAGGAGGACCGTATAATACTGCTCTCCGATGGCGTTGCGCAAAGCGGTATGGGATCAGCAGCCTGGCCACTGGGCTGGGAGCGCGACAACGTCAGGCAGTATGCCTCCTCGCTTATTGCCGGTGATTCGTCAATTTCTGCCTCCACACTGGCAGCCAAGGTTGTCAACATGGCGTACAAGCATGACAATTACGAGGCAAAGGATGACATCTCATGTGCAATACTTTACTTCAGGGAACCCCGGAAGCTGCTGATATGTACCGGTCCTCCCTATGATGAGGAGAAGGATAAGGAGCTGGCTGACAGGGTTATGGGGTACAAGGGCAAGGTGATATTATCCGGTGGCACAACCGCTGATATAGTTGCACGGGAACTGAACCGCAAGATCGTCGATGTGCTTATCTTCGAAGACCCTGACCTGCCGCCGGAGAGCTTCCTGGAGGGGATAGACCTTGTTACCGAGGGGATACTAACCCTGCAGAAGGTGACAGAGCTTGTCAAGAGTTACAAAAACAGTGTCAGTCTGGGAAAGGGGCCGGCTGACAAGATCGTAAAGATGATAATGGAGAGCGACGAGATCAATTTCCTGGTCGGCACACGAATCAATGTAGCCCATCAGGATCCCACACTTCCTGTTGACCTTGAGATACGTCGTACGGTTGTCAGGCGCATAGCCCGCATTCTGGAGGACAAGTGGCTGAAGCAGGTAAGCATAGATTATATCTGAGCAGCCAGGTGTTACTACTTACATCGCATGCCGCTTCGCAACCCTGTAGAGGAATGACATCACTTCACGAAGGGAGAGTTTTCGTGGCAGGCGCCTGTATATCCGTACCTCTTCTACCTCGTCAGTGTCAGAGTGTGGGCCTGTCAGCTCAACATCAGCGAAAAAGAGCCTGCCATATTGTTTTCCGGTTCCTGTGTCAACCGAATAAAAGGCCACCGGCTCCATGATGAAGCTGACCGCTCCCGTCTCCTCCATCAGCTCACGCACTGCCGCCTCAACCGTATTCTCTCCCGGCCCCGGATGACCGGCAGGCATCTCCCAGCCTCCCCTCCTGCGGTGCTTCACAAACAGCCATCCGCCCTTATAACGGGCAGCAATTACAACGTATGATATATTCAGCGGCCTGATGCCTTCAGGTATTAATTCCACAGTCACCATGCGGTAAAATTAAAGCAAAAAGAGAATTATGTGCCGGAGTATCTCTTAAACATTACTTTTGTCAAAAACTTGGCAGATGTTATTCTACCTGGCATTACTGGTTACTGACCTGATTCTCTGGTATATCCTGATCAGGGCACTGAAGGGAAGAAACATGGTGCTCCGTATTGCTGTTTTGTTGCTCAAGACAGCAGGGACAGCCCTCTTTATTGCACTCTTCCTGAAGATAGTACTGTACAGGGGTGAGTTTGCCGAACCGTCAAATGCCTTCAGGCAGGTTCAGATGGGGGTTATGGCACTGCTGCTGATGTTGACAACCGGAGCATGCCTGGCAGTGTCAGTTACAGGCCGTGTTGCCGGGGCCCTGATGAAGCGGGAGATGAAATGGCCTGCAGTGACCAATATTGTCCTGTTCCTCCTTGCAACGCTTTTTGTTGCCGACGGCTACTTCCGGCAGAGACTTGATATCCGGATTGTGAGGCAGGATATCACAGTCAGTGGACTTGACCGGGCCCTTGACGGATTAACGATAGCTCTCATAAGCGATATTCATATCTCCTCATGGCAGGGGGACTATGACCGGCTTGAGGCGATCATGAAGCAGGTCGGCAGCGAGAAGCCGGACCTTGTGCTGAACACAGGCGATTTCATCTCTTACGGCTGGCAGGAGTTCGGTATGTCTGACACCATACTCCGTAAGGCAGAAAGTCTGGCAGGAGCCTTCGCCGTTGAAGGCAACCATGACGACGGAACATATTATCCCGCCTATGACAGCAGGTACGGGGAGTTGTGCCGTGAGATGGTCAAAAGGAGCATAGAAAAGTCAGGTTACACCCTTCTGAGAGACAGTGCAGTCATCATCAGCCACAGGGGTGTGCAGATGGCAGTTGCCGGAGTGGAAACTCATGGTCACCATCTTGACATGAGGTACGGTGATTTTGAGAAGGCACTGAGCCAGGTACCCGATTCGCTGTTCACGATCCTGCTTCTGCACGATCCGGAATCATGGCATCTGGCCATGGCTTCAGGAAGAACTCCCCAGCTCACTGTGGCAGGGCACACTCACGGGTTTCAGGCAGCCCTTCCCGCGGGTATCTGGTCACCGGCCTCGCTGTTCCACAAGAGATGGAAAGGGCTGTATGAATACAGGGGCAGTCATCTATATGTTACCTCCGGCCTTGGCACAATGGGTATGGCAGCAAGATTTTTCATGCCACCTGAGATAGTGATTATTACTGTGAAATCAGGTCATTGATTTATCAGGATATAAACAACAACCTATCCCGCATTTGTGTAAATTTGCAGTTCATAAACTGTCAACAGCATGAGACTTAAATCTCTGATCGTAGCTGCCGCCCTGCTGGCAGCACTGCCATCCTACCCGCAGCAGGAAGCTCTGAGAGCCATCACCCTGGAGAACTCGGAAGCTTACATGAAATTCCTCTCATCTGATGATCTTGAGGGGAGAAGGACAGGGAGCGAAGGGAATAACCTGGCTGCAGAGTACATTAAGGCTGAAGCCCTGAAGCTTGGTGTACGTCCTCTTCCCGGCCAGGATGATCTGTTTCAGGAACTCAGGTACATAAAGACCAGCATAGTCCCCGGCGAATCACGTATAACATTCAGTGACAGCTGTTCGGGCCATATCTTCTCTGCCGATATCATGCCCCTGATGCCCCCTTCTGACACTGTAAGCCTTGAGGGCGAAGTGGTTTTTGGAGGGTACGGATACGTTAACAGTGAGGAAGA
Source organism: Bacteroidales bacterium (assembly GCA_009881065.1). Lineage (GTDB taxonomy): Bacteria > Bacteroidota > Bacteroidia > Bacteroidales > VadinHA17 > SR-FBR-E99. The sequence goes on from WXFE01000021.1 coordinate 14,365, forward strand.
GTACAATGACCTGGCAGGGATAAGTCTCAAGGACAAGATTGTCGTAATTATGACAAGGATACCGGAGATTTTCGGGAGCGGAATGCCGGCACCGGGCAGCGGCATCAGTGAGATGACCGAAGTCAGGAAACTATCCATGATAATGCTTCTGCAGGCCAGGGCAATTATTTTCGTAGCTGATCCGGCACTCGGAAACGATATCTCCTCCGACCTTCTCTCAATGGGTTCACCCTACCAGCTGACCCCGCTCTTCAGGAAACAGATATTTAGTTTTTCATTGAACGTTTACGCCATCACCACCGGGACGGCTGACCAGATGCTTGGCGGATCAGGGCTTACCCTCAGGAAGCTTCAGGACAGCATAGCCTCATCACTCAAGCCGGTATCGTTTATCATCCCGAACCTCAGGACAAATATCAGTGTCAATGTGGTCAGGGATACTGTTACAAGCAACAACATTATCGGATATGTAGAGGGATCTGATCCGGTACTGAAGAATGAGGCTGTGATCTTCACCGCTCATTATGACCATGTTGGCAAGGATGCTTCCGGCAATATCTATAACGGTGCAAATGACAACGCCTCAGGCAGTGTTGGTCTGCTGAATATTGCTTCCGCCTTCTCATCCCTCAGGAAGAAACCGGCGAGAAGTGCAATCTTCCTGTGGACCACAGGCGAGGAAGAGGGGCTCCATGGATCAACTCATTATGCCGATAATCCCCCGTTCCCTCTCGAAAAAACCGTTGCAGCCATCAATTTTGACATGATAGCGCGGTCAAGGCAGGAGAGCGATGTGGGGGAATCACTTTCCGGCAGGATAGACATCACCGGCCCTGACACAATCAGGATAATTCACGGCGCCAACTGTCCGGAACTGGTCACCATTGCCACCACTGCATGTCACGAATCAGGCATATTCCCGATAGATGATGGAAAAGGAGCGAACTTCTCGGGATCAGATCATTATCCCTTCTACCGCAAGAAGATTCCTGTTGTTTTCTTTTTCACCGGCCTTCACAAGGATTATCACAAGGAGACAGACGACTATGAGTTCATTGATTTTGACAAGCTCGTCCGTGTGTCAAAGGCGGGGTTCGCCACCGGTTACAGGGTGGCAATGCAACCTGACTTCAACGTTAAATAGATGATCCTGAGGGGTTACTGAATCCGCAGCATGAGCAAAAGGAGACTCGCCCTTTCGTCGGGGGAGGTAGAAGTCAGTATAGTGAGGTCGTCAAGGCGGACGGTGGCGCTTTATGTGCAGCCGGGAGGCACCCTGCTCATCAGGGCTCCGTGGCATGTGCCGGTCCGGCTGCTCATGCAGTTTGCAGCTCAAAAATCGTCATGGATCGAGCGCCAGATAAACAGGCTGAAGCATGTAAAGCCTCCGGAAACACCTCTTGCCATCCATGACGGAGCTGCCGTGCCATTTATGGGGCGCGACCTGACTGTGGCCATCAGGCGTGGATCAGCCCGCAGGGCTTCCCGTAATGATGATATGCTTGTTCTGACGGTGACCGGTGATCCGTTGCCGGAGGAGCTGACAGGGATGACAGAGTCATGGTACCTGCGTGAGGCGAAGGCATACCTGCCGGAGCGGACGAGGTGGCTTGCAGGGCAATACTCCCATCTGCTGCCAGCACCGGGGAGTGTCAGGGTAAGGAAGATGAAACGCCGCTGGGGTACCTGTCACAAGGGCGGAGCGATCTGGCTGAACAGGGAGCTGATGAAAAAATCACCCGATCTGATTGACTATGTCATTATTCATGAACTGTGCCACCTGGTTCATCACAACCACGGAAAGGAGTATTATGAATTACTGGGCCGGATTCTGCCCGGTTTCCGGGAGCTGAGAAAGAGGCTGCA
>WXFE01000022.1 GCA_009881065.1 Bacteroidales bacterium
GGAAAAGGATCGCTGTTCTGCTTCTCCATTCCTTTCGCAAAGCCGTCGGAGCCGGTGGTTCAGGCCAGGAAATCCTCACACAAGTAAGTCACAGGCTGTAACCTGGAAGGTGATACCGGAGGGAGCGGCCCCGGCCATCAGAACCGGCCCCGGCTTGAGCATTTCAGCGGAACCGGCCCCGGTGGTTGGCAAACAGAACAAACAAGGAGAAAAGCCACAGGCTACTGCCTGGAAGATGAAGCCGGGGAAAACAGACTATTCCGTCTCTCCCTCCTTTTTAATCTGAATCGCCAGCTCTTCCAGCTGCTCCTCCTTTATTGCAGCCGGGGTGTCAATCATCACGTCGCGGGCCTGGTTGTTTTTCGGGAAGGCAATGTAATCACGAATGGTATCAGAGCCACCCATAATTGCCGTCCACCTGTCAAACCCGAATGCAATCCCTCCGTGAGGCGGAGCGCCGTAACGGAAGGCATTGAGCAGGAAGCCGAACTGTCTCTGTGCCTCCTCGGCAGTGAAGCCAAGAGTCCGGAACATGAGCGACTGCGTTTCCGGGTCGTGTATACGTATCGAGCCCCCTCCTATCTCCGTTCCGTTAATTACCAGGTCATACGCGTTGGCACGCACCCTCAGGGGATCACTCTCCATATAGCGGATATCCTCCGGCTTCGGCGCGGTAAACGGGTGATGCTTCGCGTAAAAGCGCTGCGTCTCATCATCCCACTCCAGCAGCGGAAAATCGACCACCCACAGGGGAGCATAGATTGAGCTGTCGCGAAGGCCGAGACGCCTGCCCATCTCAAGGCGAAGCTCACCAAGGGCAGAAAGTGTTTTTTCCCCCGGGCCGGCCATCATAAGTATCAGGTCGCCGGCATCCGAACCGGTCATCAGCGCTATGTTTGCAAGGTCATTAGCGCTATAGTATTTGTCGGCCGACGATTTCACCGTTCCGTCTGCCTCAACCTTTGCCCAGACAACTCCCTTTGCCCCTATCTGCGGACGCCTGACAAACTCAGTCAGTTCATCAAGCTGTTTGCGTGACCAGCCTGCACAACCCGGTGCGGAAACAGCCCCCACATAGTCAGCAGATTCAAAAGGCGGGAAATTACGACCCTTTACCTTCTCAGTAATCTCAGTAATGTGCATGCCGAACCTGATATCCGGCTTGTCACTGCCATACCGGCTCATGGCCTCATCAAACGTTAACCGAGGGAAAGGCCCGTGAAACTCCATCCCTTTTATCTCGTGGAAAAGATGGCGGGCAAGCCCTTCAAACATATTCAGGATATCATCCTGATGGACGAATGACATCTCGCAGTCAATCTGGGTGAATTCCGGCTGCCGGTCTGCACGCAGATCCTCATCACGGAAGCATTTTACAATCTGGAAATACTTGTCGAATCCGGCCACCATCAGCAACTGTTTGAATGTCTGCGGACTCTGGGGAAGCGCATAAAACTCTCCGTGGTGCAGCCTTGAAGGCACGACAAAATCGCGTGCCCCCTCGGGGGTTGATTTGATGAGCACCGGTGTCTCCACCTCAATGAATCCCTGGCCGTCAAGGTACCTGCGTACTTCCTGAGCCATTTTATGCCTGAGGATGATGTTCGAGCGCACGTTCTGCCTTCGCAGGTCAAGGTACCTGTATTTCATCCTCAGCTCGTCACCACCGTCGGTGTTCTCCTCGATCGTGAAGGGCGGGATGTCAGATGTATTGAGCACTTCGATCTGCTCAACAATTATCTCTATTTCGCCCGTAGGGATCTTCAGGTTTTTATTGCTTCGCTCAGCGACAATGCCTTCAGCCCGGATCACAAACTCTCGCCCAAATTTACGGGCTTTCATGCAAAGGTCTGCATCGGTCTCCATGTTAAAGACCAGCTGGGTGATACCGTACCTGTCGCGCAGGTCAGTAAACGTCATTCCCCCGAGGTCTCTTGAGCGCTGTACCCATCCGGCCAGAGCGACCTTTTCTCCCCTGTTGGCCAGTGAAAGCTCACCGCAAGTATGTGTCCTGTACATATCAGTTATCTTGAGGAGACAAAAATAAAGCATTCCGGTAACAAACAGTAATAACTTTCTTCTGACTTGTCACTCATTTTGCCTAAAATTGCAGTAGTTTAAAAGCGGTTCCGACAGCAATGACCACTTCACTGAAGACACGAACTGCAAGGCTTTCAGTCATATCGAACAGCCTGCTTATAGTGATGAAACTAGCTGCAGGGATTATTTCCGGTTCGGTCAGCATCATTTCCGAGGCCATCCATTCTTCCCTGGACCTGGTGGCAGCCATTATTGCATTTTTCGCAGTAAAGATATCGGGGACACCTGCTGATGAGAGACATCCCTTTGGCCACGGCAAGGTGGAGAATGTCTCCGGCGTGATTGAGGCACTGTTGATTTTTGCCGCCTCGGCATGGATTATCTATGAGGCCATTGACAGGTTTGTGCATCCCGGGGAGACGGGGGCGCTGGGCCTGGGTGTGCTGGTGATGGCTGTCTCTGCTGTTGTCAACATCATTGTCTCCAGGCACCTCTACAAGGTTGCCCGGCAGACTGACTCCGTTGCCCTGGAAGCTGACGCCCTGCATCTCAAAACTGATGTAATCACATCTGCCGGTGTGGCGCTTGGACTGGTGCTGATCTGGCTGACAGACTGGCATGTGCTTGACCCCATCATCGCCCTGGTCGTGGCCGTAATAATAATATATGAATCATGGATGCTTCTCAGAAAAGCTTTTTTTCCGCTCCTTGACACATCCCTCTCACCGTCTGAGATGAAGAAACTGACAGAGATACTTGACGAGATGCAGGTCAGCTACCATGACCTGAAGACAAGGAGTGCCGGCCACCAGAGGTTTGTTGAGTTCCACTTTGATGTGCCGGCTCACGATACGATTGAAACCATCCACCGTCAGTGTGACCTGATAGAGGAGCGCCTGAAGCGCGAATTCACGGATATTGAAGTGATCATCCATCCTGAACCGACACATTAATAACGCTGCAATTCCCCGTAAGCTGAAGAGAGAATATCACCATGGAACACGGAAGCGACGAGTATTACATGAAGATGGCGCTTGCCGAAGCCGAAAAGGCTGCTGCCCGTAATGAGGTACCCGTGGGGGCAGTGGTAGTTGCCGGAGGAACAGTGATTGCCCGTGCCCACAACCTTACGGAGACACTCAATGATCCCACCGCCCATGCTGAGATGCAGGCCATCACAGCTGCTACTTCTTACCTTGGGGGTAAATACCTCACCGGCTGTACCGTTTACGTCACCATTGAGCCATGCATCATGTGCGCCGGTGCGTTGGCCTGGAGTCAGGTCTCTGTACTGGTCTGGGGTGCCGCAGATCCAAAAAAGGGCTATACTGCCACAGGCGCCGCACTGTTGCATCCGAAGACAGTGGTGCGCTCCGGCGTGCTTGGCCGGGAGTGCTCGGAGATGATGAAAACTTTCTTCAGGAAAAAGAGAAAGTGATAGCAGACCCCGGATGATGAGCTTATCAATGATCCCAATGGGGGAAATGCCGCATGCAAAGTGATAGCAGGCTCCGGATGATGAGCGAATCAGTGCATGCCAGCCGGAAAAACCATGTCATCTGCCGTACAAAAATGGCAATTATGCACTACTACAGGCAATCTTGTTACATGCCAGCAGAAAAGACAATGCCGCCTGCCGGACATAAAAGGCTATTATGCACTATCACACAGGCTATCTTGTTGCCTGTCGCACATGAAGAATCTGAAAAAATTCATAGGTTTGCTTAAAACGAACTGATCATGACCATTGACAACGGCAAAAAAATTGTTTCGCTGAGGCTGACCGGCTTTATCGCAACTGTGATCTATGTGCTTTACATCTTCATCGCATATTTCCCGAAGGTATTCAGACATGTAATGACAGAAAGAAGTCTTACAACAATGACAATTGTGGTAACGGTGGCATACCTGTTTTTGCTCCTGCTGCCGGCCATAATGAAATACAGGTATATCTTCTTTTCAGCTGACGAGCGGACCATCACCCTTCGCTGGTACAAGACCGGGCTGATACCCGGCGAGAGCATGAGTATTGAGATACCCGTAAACAGATATGCCGGTTATGAGATAACCAGGCAAGCCATGGGACTGGTCCATTATCTGACACTCTTCCAGCAGGTACAGGGAAGGAAAGCATCTTACCCGCCTGTCAGCATCACGGCACTGAGCGGTGCCCAGAGAAGGGAAATCGAAAAGACCCTTAAAGGCTATAGATCAATTGGTTAGTTGCGGCAAAATAAAACATGAGCAAAGTCATTTTTCATGAATGCAGGTTCGATGACCTTTGTATATTAATTTAGTCTTTCTTAAAATCATAAACCATAAAAAACACTATAAAATGAAAGTAAAAGAGATTTTGGCTGACCTTGAGAAGAAGCATCCCGGCGAACCCGAGTATCATCAGGCAGTCAAGGAGGTCCTTGAATCTATCGAGGATGTGTACAATGAGAACCCGCGATTTGCAAAGGCAGGTGTTCTTCAAAGGCTGGTTGAGCCTGACCGTATTTTCACCTTCAAGGTGCCCTGGATGGATGATCAGGGTAATGTCCACGTCAACATTGGTTACAGGGTACAGTATAACGGAGCCATTGGGCCATACAAGGGTGGTATTCGTTTCCATCCTACGGTGAACCTTTCAATCCTCAAATTCCTGGGCTTCGAGCAGATCTTCAAGAACTCCCTGACCTCACTCCCGATGGGTGGCGGCAAGGGCGGAGCAGACTTCGATCCCAGGGGCAAGTCAGAGAACGAGGTGATGCGTTTCTGCCAGTCGTTCATGCTTGAACTGTGGAAGCACATCGGTCCTGAGACAGACGTCCCCGCAGGTGATATAGGTGTTGGCGCTCGCGAGGTTGGTTTCATGTACGGCATGTACAAGAAACTGGTTAATGAGCACACCGGTGTTTTTACCGGCAAGGGTCTGAACTGGGGCGGCTCACTCATCCGTCCTGAAGCAACAGGCTTCGGTGCTGTCTACTTTGTTAAGGAGATGCTGGACACGGTCAATGACTCATTAAAGGGCAAGACAGTGGCAATATCCGGTTTCGGCAACGTGGCATGGGGTGCAACCCTTAAGGCCACCCAGCTTGGTGCCAAAGTTGTTACAATCTCCGGGCCTGATGGTTATGTTTATGACCCGGCAGGTCTCAGCGGCGAGAAGATTGACTACATGCTTGAACTGAGAGCATCCAACCAGGATATAGTTGAGCCTTATGCGAAGAAGTTCGCCGGCTCGAAGTTCGTAAAAGGCAAGAAGCCATGGGAGGTCAAGGTTGACATCGCCATGCCATGTGCAACACAGAACGAGCTTAACGGTGAAGATGCCAAGGCCCTGGTTGCCAATAAAGTACAGCTTGTTGCCGAGGTGTCTAACATGGGTTGTACGCCTGAAGCTATTGCAGAATTCCAGAAGAACAAAGTACACTTCGCTCCAGGTAAGGCAGTTAACGCAGGAGGTGTAGCCACCTCAGGCCTTGAGATGACGCAGAACTCAATGAAGCTCAACTGGAACAAGGAAGAGGTTGACGAGAAGCTGCATACCATCATGGTCAATATCCATGCTGCATGTGTCAAAAACGGCAGGCGCGAGGATGGATATATCGATTATGTGAAGGGTGCCAACATAGCAGGATTCCTGAAGGTTGCCAACGCGATGGTTGACCAGGGGTTGGTGTAATGATAATGTGATGACATGATAACGCCAGGTCTGAGACCTGGCGTTACATGTATACTAGGGCATGTATCTGCCATACATATAGGTAGCGCCAGGTCTGAGACCTGACGCTACGTGCATGTAGGGTATATATCTGCCATGCATGGGGTAACGCCATGTCTCAGACCTGACGGTGCGTGCATATAGGGCATGTATCTGCCATATCATTATCCCCGCAACCGGTAAACATTTCCCGGGCAAAGGATTATCATCCCGGCAAGCTCCATCTGAAGCAGTGTGGGCGACAGCTTGTAAACAGGAATATCAATCAACCGGGCAAGCATGTCAATGGTCATACCGCCTTCACTCTTCAGTGCCTCGCAGATATTTTTCTCATTATCCGTAAGGTTGGTGAAGAGCATCGTCTGAGCCGGTGCTGACAGGGATGCCGGCTTCCAGCCGAGGAGGTATTCAATGTGAGCGCTCTTCTCCACCAGTGCGGCTTTATTGCACCTGATCAGCGAGTTGCAGCCAGCTGACCATTCATCTCCCGGCCTGCCGGGAACCGCCATCACGTCACGGTTATATGAAGCTGCAATGTCAGCTGTGATGAGCGCTCCTCCCTTTATCCCTGACTCAATGATCAGGGTGGCGTCAGAGATACCCGCAATTATGCGGTTGCGCCTGATGAAGTTGTTACGCTCCGGCAACGTTGGTGAGGAGAAGTCCGTGACATGCCCGCCCTTTTCGAGCATTGCTTTGGCCACGCCGGCATGAACCGACGGGTAGACTGTCTTCAGTCCGTGACCCAGTACTGCAACTGTAGGCAGTCCGGCCGCCAGGGCAGCCCTGTGTGCAGTGATGTCAATCCCGTAAGCGAGGCCGCTGACAATCAGCAATCCGGGGAAGTGCTCTGCCAGCCCGGAAACGATTTTTTGGCACAGCCTGCGGCCGTTCTCAGTGGCATGTCGTGTGCCTACCACGCTGAGTATCATCGGTGAGTCAAGATCAGCGTTGCCCCGGAAATAAAAGGTCACGGGAGAGTCTTCACACTGTCTGAGCCTCACAGGGTAATCATCGTCAAGGTAGAAGTAAACCCTGATATTGTTCCTGGTGACAAATTCTGCTTCCCGTTCGGCGGCGGGAAGATACCCGTGACCGGCAATGGCGGATGCAAGCCCCTCGCCTATTCCCGGGATCCTGGTCAGACTGCGGAATGACTCCCTGAAGACGGCTTCCACACCCCCGGCGTATGAAACCAGCCTGCGGGCGGTAATGTCGCCCACACCGGGAATCATGCCAAGAGCAATTTTGTAAACAAGTGGCATCAATGACATTATGCAGTGCTTTAGCGAGACAGCTCTAAGTTAGGAAAATTTCTGTTCGGCCGCTCGTTGAAGGTAAAGAATTGCAGAATGCTGGTTCCACATCCACTGCTCCGGTGGCTACGATTGCAGAATACTGGCTCCGCATCCGTCGCTTAGAGGCCCCGAGTGCAGAAAACTGGCTCCACATTCACCGCAGCAGAGTTCCCGGGAGCCCTATAGCAGAATGCAGGTTTCACATTCACCGCCCCGGAACCCCTGAGGGCCACAGATAGTATTATATAATTCTTACACCTCTGCAAGGTGAGGCAATTGTCTGAAAAAAATTACTTTTGTCACATGGAGCTAATTGACACCCATAATCATATATACCTTCCCGAATTTGACGAAGACCGCAATGAAGTGATACAGAAATCCCTGGCCGCAGGGGTGCTGAAAATCATGATGCCGAATATTGATTCTTCATCAATTGCGCCCATGCTCGATTGCGAAAAGCAGTTTCCAGGCATCTGCCTGCCGATGATGGCTCTCCACCCCACATCAGTGAAAGAGAATTTCCGGGCAGAGCTCGATGTGGTTGAAAAAGCCCTGAAGGAGCATAAATACTATGGAATCGGCGAAACCGGCATTGATCTTTACTGGGACAAGACATTTCTGAATGAACAGGTGATCTCCTTCAGGAGGCACCTCGAACTGGCCGAAGAGTACGGGCTGCCTGTGGTTATCCATGCACGTGAGTCACTTGATTTGATTATTAATGAGTTATATGACTTCGGGCCCGAAAGGGTCAAGGGAGTATTTCACGCTTTTCCGGGCAATGCTGCCGATGCGCAAAGAGTAACCGGGATGGGATTCATGATAGGCATCGGGGGAGTGGTGACCTTTAAGAACGGACGGCAGGCCGAGGCAGCCATCGAAGCCGGTGTGGGCAACATTGTGCTTGAAACCGATGCCCCTTACCTTGCGCCTGTCCCGCACCGCGGGAAAAGAAACGAAGCTTCCTTCCTGACTTATGTGATTGACAGGCTTTCTACGATACTTTCCCTTTCACCGGAGGCTATTGCCAGGCGAACAACGGAAAATGCAAGGAGACTCTTTAACCTGTAAATGATGGAAAAAAACAGATCCATACTGATTATTTATACCGGGGGCACCATAGGAATGGTGAATGATCCCGTATCAGGAACACTGGTGCCAATCGATTTCAGGCACATATCCAATCAGGTACCCGAGCTGCGCCGTTTCGGATTCAGCCTTGAGACAATTACCTTCGACCCGGTGATCGATTCATCGGAGGTCAGCCCCGATACCTGGGTCCACATTGCGAAAACCATTGAAGAAAACTATGCCAGGTTCGACGGCTTCGTGGTGCTTCACGGAACAGACACAATGTCCTATTCAGCCTCAGCTCTCAGCTTCATGCTTCAGGGACTTGAAAAGCCTGTTATCTTCACCGGTTCCCAGCTGCCGATAGGTGTCCTGCGCACTGATGGCAAGGAAAATCTTCTGACTGCCATAGAGATAGCAGCAGCTACGGGAGATGGCCTGCCGATGGTGCCGGAGGTGTGTATCTTTTTTGGTGCCAGGCTGTTTCGTGGCAACAGGACAATCAAGTACAGTGCCGAGCATTTCAATGCCTTCGCCTCACCCAACCTGCCACCTCTTGCAGAGGCAGGGCTGCAGATACGCTATAACAGGAGCATCATCAGGCATCCTACGGTTCGCAGGCCTTTGATGGTTTCAGAGAATATTGAGACGGCTGTTGCTGTGCTGAGGCTATTCCCCGGTATCAGGCAGGAAACAGTGCATACCCTGCTGACACAGGCCGGCCTGAAGGGTATCATTCTTGAGACTTACGGTACGGGCAATGCTCCTATGTCAGGGTGGTTCCTGGATGAATTGCGGTCATTCATCTCCGGAGGAGGAATTGTGCTGAACGTTACACAATGTCAGGCCGGCAGTGTGGAGATGGGCCTGTACAAGACCTCGGCAGGACTGATCAGTGCCGGCGTGATCAGCGGACGCGACCTCACAACCGAGGCTGCCGTGACAAAGATGATGGTTCTGCTTGGCAGAGGGTTACCGGAAGGAAAGGTCAGCAATCTCCTCTCCATGTCTATTTGCGGTGAGATAAGCTGAGGACGGCAGCATACGGCAGAATCTGCCGGTGCATTGCGGGCATAGGCCTGATATGCCTGGAGCGAATTGAAGTGACCCGGATGTCATCGTAAAAATTTTTGTAAATTGCGCCGTTTTTGGAGAGATGCAGGAGTGGCTGAACTGGCTCGCCTGGAAAGCGAGTATACCTCAAAAGGGTATCGGGGGTTCGAATCCCCCTCTCTCCGCTGAAAGAATCAGGAAGTAGCAACAACCCACCATCGCCGCTCAGACAGTCACCTCTAAAACTGAGATCAAAATGTTTACCTTTTATCGGAAAAAGTAAGCTCGTTCAGGAGATTGTCACTATTATTGCTTATTATTGTATAATTCGTTTATTGCTAAGGCTAAAATATAATAACTATGAATGCTCAGCATGGTCAATTGAATATATCACTTAGTTTCAAGCAGGTCGTTGATATAGTAAAGCAATTGTCTCCTTCCGAAAAACAGATGCTTAGTGAAGTTTTGTGGATGGAACAAGACATTGACGATATTGTAATCCCGGAAGAACACAAACAAATAGTGCGGGAACGGATAAAAAAATATGAAAATAGTCCTGACAGCTATCTTTCATGGAATGACATTGAACGTAAAATGTCTGCCCGCGAATGAAATTCACGGTAGAATACAACCCCGGTTTCTTTAATGACATTGCTCAGGCTATTGACTGGTATAATGAAAAACAAGCCGGTCTGGGCGACAGGCTGCTTAACAATATCAAGAAACAAACGACAAAACTCTCAACTACTGCCCTGCATTTTGCCGTAAAATATGACGATGTCCGGTGCATGTGTATTGAAAAATTCCCGTATCTGGTACATTACCGTGTAAATGAGCAAACGAAAACGGTTAAAGTAGAAGCCCTGTTCCACACAAGCCGTGACCCTAAGATCTGGGATGAACGTAT
>WXFE01000023.1 GCA_009881065.1 Bacteroidales bacterium
AATCAGACAGCAATAAATCAGGCAGTGGCCGGCTTTTTTTTGTTCTGGAATCCGCTTCTTTCGGCTTTGCCCCAGCCTTTCTTGCCTCGGAGCGACTCAAGGTTGCCCCTGACAGCAAAATAGGTATGGACCGGATAGAAGAAGGGTTCAAGCATGGCTGTGCCTATCAGGCGGAGCACATCACGTTTCCTGCGATACTTGTGGAAGGTAATCTCCTCAAAGAGAACAGCCCATGTGGTAAGGCTTACGGCGAAGCTGTAGACAAAGAGGAAGAGCAGCAGGAAGAAGGGCCAGTACAGTGCACCGGTAATTGCAAGATATATTGAATAGACTATTCCGAGGAATGCAATCAGGGGCGCTGCCCATTCAAACATGAACCAGTAGGGATAGCCGAGCATCCCCAGCCTCCCGTATTTCACGTTCAGCATCATCTTCCGGTGTGTCCAGAGAGATTCAATCAGTCCTCTCGTCCACCTTGTCCTCTGTTTGCGCATTGACCTGAGGTCAGCGGGTACCTCCGTCCAGCATAACGGGTCAGGTATATAGGTAACCTCGTATTTCTGTTTGCGTTCGGCCATATAGCGCCTCATCCTCAGTACCAGCTCCATATCTTCGCCAACGGTCTTGATGCTGTAGCCGCCGGCCCTGATTACCGTCTCACGGTCAAACATGCCCATGGCTCCTGATATCAGCATCAGTCCGTCAAGATGGCTCCATGCCATACGGCCGAGGAGGAATGCACGCGTATAGTCAAGCACCTGCACCCTTGGGAGGAACTTCTTCGGCAGGTTGATCTGACGAATGTGACCACGCTCCACATCACATGAGTTGACAATGCGAATTACACCACCCGTGCCGATGACCTTCTTGTCCTTCTCCTCGAGGAATGGTTTGACGAGCTTCAGTATCGAATCGGGTTCAATGATGGAGTCAGCATCAATGGTTACTATCAGGTCACTGCGGCTTATATTGATTCCGGCATTTAGTGAGTCGGCCTTGCCTCCGTTATTCTTATCGATGACAGTAAGCCTGTTGTAGGCCGGGTCCTTTGAGCGGTAGACACCCCTGATCCTTTCGCAGGGTATGCGGTAGTCAAAATAGTAATTGACCCTGACCAGTTCATAGGCATCCCTGATCTTTGAGAAGGTATCATCGGTCGATCCGTCGTTGACGATTATTACCTCAAAGTTATTGTAGTAGAGTGAAAGCAATGTGCGGACGTTATCAATGATAGTCTTGCCCTCATTGAATGCCGGGGCAATGATGGTGATCCGGGGGCTCAGGGGTGAGAGAACCAGGGAGTTATAATTGACGTAACTGTTCTTTCTAAGGTACTTCCTGAGAGCCAGGGCTGAATATATACCGAGGAGGAGGTACGTGGTAAAGAGTACCAGGGTCAGCCAGAATATCAGATGTGCGAAAATGAATCCCATGCTAATCAGTTTATCCTGCGGTCAAGCACATGCCTGACTATTATATTATAGTTCTTGTACTCTGATTTCATAATCTTGACAAGGGCCTGTACTCCAATCTCGCCCATGTTTTCTATGGCCTTCACAGCCTCTATCTGCAGCTGCACGTCATCCTCCTTGTCAAGTACCAGCTTGAGGAATCCAAGCATGGAAGTCTCGGGCATCTTGCCCATTGACCTGACAATCTCCAGGCAGCTGTTGTACTCCTGGAACTTATACATGCGTTTCATGGTCTCAAGGGTGGTTTTCATGCCAAGATCGCCGGCCACCTCAACTGCCAGCCTGCTGACCCTGGGTTCACGGTGAAGGAGAACCTTTCTGACCTCCGGCTCAGCCTCAATCTGCTTGAATTCCCTTATCATCCTGAGGGCGAACATCACCACTGTCGGGTTCTCCGAGTTGAGCCATCTCTGGAAGTCAGGTACAGAAATATCATGCTGCAGTATCAGATCATGAAGGGTGATCTGTTCCCACAGTGAGAATGGTCTCTTCAGTTGTGAAAGGAACTCGAAGTGGTCCTTCTCGCTCAGGCGCACCAATGCTATCTGGGCCTCCATCCGGAGTATCTCATTCCTGGAGTTCAGTGACCTGTACATTTCATCATTCCCCTCTGTGATACCCATGAAGGCAAGCTCGCGGAAACCCTTGATCTTCTTGTGCCAGCGCCGGCTGTAGGCCCTGTCCAGCGAATCCTCGTCAAGTTCCAGATCCAGGTAAAGCTTCTTAAGCTTCTCGCGGGAATCGCCCTTCAGGTTCACGCTCACGTCAATCATCTGGTCAATGAGCACCTGCCTGCGGTAATAGTCAGATGCAATCTTTCTGAAAGGTTCAGGACCACTGCTGCCGAAAAGGTAATCTATGATGAGTGTCTGGTACTGTTCCAGAAGGTACTGCCTCAGTCTGGACTCCTTCTCCATCCTTCTCCTGTTAAAGAGAATTACCACCAGGAGGATCAGCATTGTTGCGAAGGAGACTACTATGGCAATTATCAATGCATTCACCAGCGTCACCGATTTCCCGAAGTAATTATGCCTGGCCAGCCATGGGTTGTCTCCCGACAGAAGGAAGACACTCCTCAGTTTCTGCAATGTATTCCGTGCTCCGGCTGATTCCGGTTCAGCTGTGATGGTCTCCTGCGGTTCAGACTCCAGCTCTCCTGCGGGTATCACTGCGGTGGCAGGTACCGAATCAGTTTCTTCACCGGATTGCCGGCCGACTGTATCGTTTGACATTGCACCTTCCGTGCGCTGTTCGGGTGAGACATCTGCCGGCGAGACCGGGTCATTGACTGCAGGCTGCCTTATCTCCTCTGCAGGTTCCTTTACCCGGGGTGCTCCCTGGAATACAACCGGAATGAAAAGGCATGGCCTCTCTCCTTTCAGTGAGCTGTTTATGAATACCTTGAACAGACCACCCTCTTCGACAATGTCAAGGGTGAGTCCTGTCATCCCGGCAATCTTGTCGCTGAGGGCCTCAGCATTGGAACGTCGGGTGAAAGCACCCATCTGTATGGCATTGTTCCCGTTGGCCAGCAATACCAGTTCGTCAACCGTAAGTTCCGAAGGAAAAGAGGGCACGGCAGTCAGGCCGGGTTCCACAACACGTGAGCGTACGGAGTCACTCCCGTTTCCTTCAGACGGACTGAAACCCTTCAATGTTACTGCGGTAACAGCAAAGGCAATCACTATGATCACTCTCTTCTTCATTTTGCCTTCCCGATACCTCTTATTATACCTATGTTGGCTTCAAACCTGTTACGGTTTGAAGTTGGGTTGTACTTTTCGTACGAGTACCCTGCACCTATCCTGAATGACCACCACGGGTTGATCTGGTTGAACCATGTCAGCCTGACGGAAGATGCCTTCTGACGTTCCAGGTCAGTGATGATGTCATAGGGTTCATCAGGCGCCGTTCCCGTACCAAGTGTAAGCTGCAGGTAATCAGTTATGCCGAGGTATCTCCTTACATTGAGGAAGAATGAGGTTGTAACCCCTATATCCTTGAAGTGGAGATACACTCTTCCTGATAACCAGTAATTTGCAAGATATTTTTCCAGCGATGCCGTTCCGATAAAGATATTGTCATCAAAGTAGTAATAGTTGACCCCTGCAGACAGAGCCAATCCTGCCGGGAGAGTCTGCCACAGCTCGAGTGCGGCCCTGTGCCTCGGGAACCATGGTCCATCGCTGTAAGCGTATGCAACGTATGCATAGTTATTCCTGGTCAGTTCAGGCCATGCTTCCAGAGCGAACTGAAAATCATTGTCGGAAATGTCAGATGGCGGACCTGTATTAATGTGGCCGTAATTAACGGTGGCCACGACAGTGCCCCGGGAGAAACGGTGACCGGCTCCGAGGGAAAAGACCTGCCAGAATCGTTCATAAGGCTCGCTGAAGGTGTCAAACATGTAACCTGCCCTGATATCTGTAGGGGCTGTCACCTGCTGAGACCTGTCGCGTGACCATCTGCGTATGTCAGCCAGGGCTGACAGGGCGTCACTGTTCTCCGGTTCGGAGGCAAGAAGGGTGTCAATCACGGCAGCAGCTTCATCATACCGTCCCTCCCAGGCAATTATCCGGCCCAGGAGAATACGGGCATCACCATATTCAGGAAATTGTTTCACAAGGAGCCTGGCAGCAGGCTCAGCCTCGTCATATTTGCCTTCAAATGCAAGGGTGCGTATCCTGGCATACTCCTTTTCAGGATCAGTGACGGTCTGCGACCAGAGCAGACCGGCAGTCATGCACAGTATGACCATGAGAGTGAAAACCTTGATATAACTCTTGTGCCCCATCTTCTAAACTACTGCTACTGCGGCCCTGATTTTTTTCAGGAGATCATCCGGATCAAACGGTTTGGTGAGATAACCACTCACCTTCATCTCGCCGGCCTGACGACGTATCTGCGGATCGCTGAAGGCGGTAACAATAAGTACCGGCGTCTGCTTCTTCAGCTCAGTCCGGAGGTACCTGATCACCTCAAGACCACTGTGATAAGGCATATGTATGTCTACTATGGCCAGATCATAGTCATTCCTCTGCAGGGCTTCAATAGCCCTGTTTCCGTCATTTACCGTAACCGGATCATACCCCTCCCTTTCCAGGACAACAGACATTGCCTTTGATACCATCAGGTTATCTTCACAAATCAATATTCTCATAATCTACTCAATTCACCGCCTCCGCTTCCGTTGTTATAACGCAGCAAAGCCTCCTTCCTTGTCTAAAGGCGGTCAAAAATGATTCTTTTTATATTGCTTTCAAAATTCAGACACCATCAATTTGATGTCTGTTGATAAATCGTTGACTATTCAACAATAGGGTGTGACTAAATTCTTTTAGAGCTCCCTGATACGGATATTCCTGAATTTTACCACCGAGCCATGCCCCAGAAATCCGATATGTCCGCGGCTGTTACTGAGCCCCGGATGTTCCTTTTGGTCCATGGTGCCATTGGCGATGGCACCTGCAATATCACCGTCAACGATAACCGTTCCGTTGAGCACCACTTTCACCTTCGTTCCCTGTACGGTCACCTCCTGGTAATTCCATTCCCCCACGGGCCTCAGAAATCCCCTCCGTGCCGGGATAACGCCATAAACAGACCCGTGATACTGGTATGGTTTAAGATTGGCATATATAGAAGCGGTATTATCGAGTATCTGCAACTCCATGCCCACGTATGCAGCGTCACCTTCAAGCGGAGTGCGTATTCCAAGGCCGTTATTGGCCCCGGGAGTGAGCTGAAACTCAAAGCGGAAGACGAAATCGGAATACTCCTTTTCGGTGTAGAGGTTTCCACCGCTGCCATCGCCCGGCCTGATCACTATCATTCCCTCTTCTGCCACATAGGATACCTTGTTGCCAATCCATCCGTCAAGATTCTTTCCGTTGAACAATGCAACAAACCCGGCCTCCTTCTCTTTTGCTGCCAGTTCCTTCGGAATCATCCCGGCACTGGTCAAAGGATTGTCGACAAGGTCCTGCCACCCGGTGAGGTCCTTGCCGTTGAACTTCTGTTCGATTTCTTCATCTTCAGGCAGTTTGAGTGATTCCAGAGCCTCCAGTGCCGCATTTCTGACCTCCTCAGCAGGGTCAGACAGATATGGAGCAATAAAGAATTCAACCTGCCTCACTCCCAGGGATGCTGCGAAGGCAACCATCCCGGCCCTTGCATCAGGAGCCACAGCATAGGGAGCTATCTCCTTTATCATCAGGAGCTTGCGCTCAG
>WXFE01000024.1 GCA_009881065.1 Bacteroidales bacterium
ATGACAAGCCTCCTGTCACCCAGGTTGACAGGTGCATACCGGTACTCCAGAGTGTCACAGTTAAGATTGATTGCATGGTTGGCCCTGCCGAAACCCACCGCAAACTGGTCCATGATGCCACAGTTCATCCCCACGAATCCGTTTTCGGCCTTCTGGCTCATTTTCACCATCTCCATCATCTCCAGTCCGGCGCCGGTGAGCTCATTCATGGCAACCGCCGTCACCATCTCAATTGAGGCAGAGGAGGAGAGTCCCGCACCGTTGGGTATGTCTCCGGTGAAGAGCATCTCCATTGCCGGAGCCCCGATGCCCTTGCGGGCAAATTCATTAATGACCCCGACGGGGTAGTTGGTCCAGCTCTTTGGGATAGGCAAATAATTGAGAGCCAATGGTATCACCACCTCTCCCGGGAAGTTGAGGCTGTTCATTCTTATCTCCTCTCCGCTGCCGGAGCGCACAAGGAGGGTAGTTCCGAAATCAAGTGCACACGGGAATACATATCCGCCGTTATAGTCAGTGTGTTCGCCGATGAGGTTGACCCTGCCGGGTGAATAAAAAAGGACAGGATCTTTGTCCCTGTCCCCGTATAACCTGAAAAACTCTTCCTTCAGTCTGTTAATGTCTGATTTCATACCTTAAGCTTTTTCTCTATTTCCCTTATCTGGTTGCGGAAATGACGGTCGGTGTCAATGAGGTTGTTCACGGTCTTGCAGGCATGAAGCACCGTTGCGTGATCCTTCCCTCCGATACAGGAACCAATACTGGCAAGCGATGCCTTGGTCAGGTTCTTGGAGAAATACATTGATACCTGCCTGGCCTGGACAATCTCCCTCTTGCGGGTCTTGCCCTGTATCAGGTCAACAGGAATCTTGTAATACTCACAGACAACCTTCTGGATGTAATCAATCGTGATCTCCCTGCGCTGGGTGTTCACAAGCCTGTCAACCATCTGGCGCGCAAGCTCGAGTGTTACCTCCTTGCGGTTGAGGGTTGACTGTGCATAGAGAGAGATAAGACCTGACTCAAGCTCCCGTATATTCGATGAAATATTATCTGCAAGGAACTCGAAAATATCATCCGGCAGCTCAATGCCGTCATTGTATGCCTTCTTCCTCAAGATCGCCAGCCTGGTCTCAAAATCAGGCTTCTGGAGATCGGCCAGCAGCCCCCACTTAAAACGCGAGAGAAGTCGCTGCTCCATACCCTGAAGCTCTACCGGCGGCTTGTCACAGGTCAGTATCAGCTGCTTACCCGACTGATGGAGGTGGTTGAATATGTGGAAGAAAGTGTCCTGTGTCTTCTCCTTGCCTGCAAACTCATGGACGTCATCAATAATCAGAACGTCAATCATCTGGTAAAAATGGAGAAAGTCATTCTTGTTGTTGTTCCTTATTGACTCTACAAACTGGGTCTGGAATTTATTGGCATTTACATACAGAACGGTCTTGTCAGGATACTTCTCCTTAACCAGGATGCCTATGGCCTGTACCAGGTGAGTCTTGCCGAGCCCGGAATCACCGTAGACCATGAGCGGATTGAAGGCGGTGCCCCCCGGATTGTTTCCTACGGCTATGCCTGCTGAACGGGCCAGACGGTTGCATTCACCCTCTACAAAGTTGTTGAAGGAGTAGTCGGGATTAAGCCTTGGGTCAAGATGAAGCTTCTTGATTCCCGGTATGATAAACGGATTCTTTATTGCAGGCTGGGTGACCTTAAAGGGAACCTGCATCGGTTTGTTCCTGAGATCAGTCTTGTTCCTTGACGGATACCTTACCGTGTAAGGCTTGCCATTGGCGTATCCGGAATTTTCCATGATAATGTTGTACTCCAGCTTGGCATCATTGCCAATCTCACGCCTCAGGGTCTTGCGGAGGATGTCTATGTACTGCTCTTCAAGATATTCGTAAAAGAAAGGGCTTGGCACCTGTATTGTAAGAATGCTTTTCTCGAGCCTGAGCGGAACAATAGGCTCGAACCAGGTTTTAAAACTGGCCGAAGGTATAATGTCTCGGATTATCTCGAGACAATTATTCCAAACCTCATCGTGTGATTTGTTCATTCAGTTAGAAATTAAAAAAAAGTAGCTTTTTTCTGGTGCTGAAACCCGTCACAATATTTGCAAAAAAAAGGTAAAAAAAAAATTTTTTTGCTCTTGACTTTGCCATTTATTCTATACTGTAATGAACCTCAATCCCTTAAAATGACAAACATTGGTCAAAATGTCTAATTTTCACATTATCAATATATTAGTATGAACGAGATGTCGCTCAGTCTTTTACAAATTGAAGATATTCTTATCCTGAAATGCCCTGTCAGGTCAAATTCCAATCATTTGGCCTGCAAGGCGGTGATATTGTATTGATTAATATTATTTAAACAAATCATTCCGTTTTTCTGCCAAAAAGGGAAAAATGGACATATTTCTTTGGATTTTCCTTCAGGTCACGGAGTAAAAGGTCAAGACTTCTGAGTGAATTGCTCAGGTTTGTGTAGAGAGTGTCACTTGTGACAAGCTTCCCTGCCGAACCTTCTCCCCGGCTGATTCCGGTTACGATTGTATCAAGTCCGTTCAGCGATGAACGGAGGGAGGCAAGAGAGGTCTCCAGGTCAGCCCTGGTGATGGTTTCGGAGATACCGCTTATACTCTTAAGGGTGGAATCAATTGTTGAACTATTGGATGAAAGCATCGCGGTGAAGGTCTGTATTTCACTGATTGCAGCCATGAGCTCATCTTTCCTGTTGTCAGATATCTGCTTCAGATCAGCGGTAACATCACTCATGTTTGCCACAGTGGAACGGATATCACCGGTCATTTCAGGCGTGAAGAGAGTGTTGAGGGCTGACACCAACGAGTCTAGCCTGGTGATTATACTTGTGATGTGGCCTTCCAGCGGGCTGATGGTCTCACCCAGCCTGTCAATAATTGATGTGGCCACATACCCTGAGATTGTGTCATGGTTATGGCACATTTCGCTGCTTTCTCCCATGCGGAGGATTATCTTCATGCCGGCAATGAGGGAAGCCGCGGTTATCTCAGCCTTCGAGTCCCTGGGTATGTTAAAGTGCTTGTCAACAGAAAGTGATACCAGTATTCGCCCTGACCCGTCATTGATCAGTTGTACATCCTGTACGATACCCGCCTGGTAACCGTTGATCTCTACCGGGTTTGACTCTGTGAGTCCGGCAATGTTGTCATAAACAATATGATAAGTGTCGGTTTTTGTGAAGAGGGCAGTGCCCTTGAGAAACTCGTACATCAGGATGAATGCGATAATGGTGATCAGTGCTACGAAACCGACCTTTACTTCGTGGGATATCTTCATAGGGTTGCTTTTATCTCTTTTGTTGTTCTATCGCCTCCTTCAGGGGCATAATCTTTCCGCTCCTGACAGCAATGACGAATGCGTCGGGGTATCTACCCGTCAGCGTGCGTCTGTGCTTCAGTGCATCATCATATAAAACGAATTTTCCTGATGCATATTTAATCCTTTCGCCATCTTCTATCCTGCTTATCGGTTCAAGCCCCTTTAACTGGCTCTGTGTCAGCTCTCTGTTTTTTGGCATCGCGGCTACCTGCACCATAAAATAAATATTGTCTGCCGGGGCAGGAGTGGCCTGGCCGGGGTTTGCCGCTGCCGTACCGCTTTCGCTCTTGACTGTCTTTTCTGCCTGCCCGCTGTCACTCTTCACAGCTGTTTCCGTCTGCCCGCTGTTGCTCTTCACAGCTGTTTCCGAAGGAACAATCTCACTCCTGGCCGGCTGATCCGCGGTTTTGCTTTCATTCCCTGCAGCTGGTACCGCAGGTTTGGCCTCCTGCTGCCCTGATGGCAACTGTGTGTCTCTGCCAGCCGTGGAGTCATCAGTACCCGCTGCCGGGGTTGCTGCCTGTGCAATCACTTTGCCGTTTCTTACTCCTGACCTGCTGTCAATGGTTTGTTTGTAGTCACGGAATGCCCTGAAAATTGCAGAGGCAAGATAATCCTGTCCCTGCTCTGATATGAGGAACTTCTCTTCCTCGGCATTGGTTATGAAACCCAGTTCCACCAGCACTGAAGGCATTGTCGTCATCCAGAGTACCTGGAACCCTGCCTGCCTGACACCCCTGTCCTTCCTGCCAACCCTCTCCCTGAACTGGTTTTGTATCAATGTGGCGAATTCGGTGCTCTGCCTGAGGTAGGTGTTCTGCATGAGTGAGAAAATGATGTATGACTCCACCGAGTTGGGATCGAAACCTTTGTACTTCGTTTCGTAGTCCTTTTCAAAGGTGATGACTGAGTTTTCCTTCATCGCAACCTGCAGGTTAGCCTCATCCATCGTATGACCCAGGACATAGGTTTCCGCCCCGCTGAACCTCTTGTCAGTCATGGCATTTGAATGGATTGAGATAAACAGGTTTGCCTTGTTCCTGTTTGCCACCTCAGCCCTCTCGTCAAGCCCGAGGAAAGTATCGTCTTCACGAGTGTAGATGACCTTCACATCCTTAATGTTTTTACTAATATACCTGCCTGTCTTGAGCGCTACAGAGAGGTTGATGTTCTTCTCCTTTGTCTTCCCTACGACAGCTCCGGGGTCTCTCCCTCCGTGACCGGCATCAATGACCACTACCCACTCATCTTCAGCCGGGAGCGACTGTGACATAACAATAACCGGCATACTAATTGCTGCTACAAACAGGGTATACGCCGGAATAACTCTTAACCCTCTTATTTTGGTAGTTTGCCGCATTACTGCTTTGCGAATTTTAATTAGTTTTGTCGCTGGCTCTTCAGAGATGCTCATTAATGACGCAAAAATAGCATTTAACTTGCATTCTTTTCCACAAAG
The DNA here is from genome assembly GCA_009881065.1 of Bacteroidales bacterium. Lineage (GTDB taxonomy): Bacteria > Bacteroidota > Bacteroidia > Bacteroidales > VadinHA17 > SR-FBR-E99. The sequence goes on from WXFE01000024.1 coordinate 4,825, forward strand.
AGTGTTTGTGACAATTTTCATGCCGCTTCTTTTACAGGCCACATTGCTTGCCCAGGAGCCGGGGCGGAGTGTCACAACCGGCAAGAGCCTCCCTGACACA
>WXFE01000025.1 GCA_009881065.1 Bacteroidales bacterium
GTGAAGAGTGATTCCGGTACCCTGCCGAAGACCCTCCCGGATACTTCAGTGAAGAGTGATTCCGGCACCCTGCCGAAGACCCTTCCGGATACCGTTGTGACCGGGCTGAATGAAGAGGATCTTTCTCCTGCATTTGTCAATGACACACTCTTTCCCGGTACATCCGGAACAATCACTGATACCTCGCTGACCAAAACAGGCCTGATTATTTCTTCAGATGCTGTTGATGAGCCAATTGTCTATAATTCTGATGGTTACATGAAGACTGACATGAGGTCGAAGAAAGTCAGCCTTGTGGAGAATGCCAGAGTCACATACGGAACCATACAGCTCACAGCTGACTCCATTGTGCTGGACATGGAGACAGGATCGGTATTCGCCACCTTCAGAAGGGATTCCACCGGCAAGGCTGTAGGCCTGCCCGTCTACAAGGATGGCTCGGAGGAGTTCGAATCGGAAGAGCTTAACTATAACTTCAAATCGAAAAAGGGGGTGATCCGTAATGTCACCACCGAGCAGGAGGGAGGCTTCCTTCAGAGCCTGACAACAAAGAGGCACGATGACGGGACGCTTCATGTCAACCGCAGCAAGTTCACCACCTGTGACGCTGATGAGCCTCATTTCTATCTCTCGCTCCCGAGAGCCAAGGTTTACCCGGGAGAGAAAATCGTGTCAGGACCTGCATATATGGTTGTTGCCGATATTCCCCTTCCTCTAGTCTTGCCTTTCGGATTCTTCCCGGTACAGCAGAAGAGGGCATCCGGAATTGTCATGCCCAAATACGGCCAGGAAGCACGGAGGGGGTATTTCCTTTCCAACGGGGGGTACTATTTCGCGTTAAGCGACTACTTTGACCTGAAACTGACGGGTACTCTTTACACAAACGGCACATGGCTTGCCGATGCAGCCACCTCATACCGGCTTCGGTACCGCTTTTCGGGATCATTCAGTTTCAGTTACGCCAACAACGTTACCAGCTACAAGGGACTGCCCGATTACGGGAAGAATACCAATTACCGCATCAGCTGGTCGCATTCGCAGGATGCAAAGGCCAATCCCGGCTCGCGGTTCTCCGCCAGCGTGAATATGAGCTCCAGCGGCTATGACAAGAACAACAGCTACGAAGTGGCAGACCACGTTACCACTACCAGACAGTCGAGCATCAGCTATTCAAAAACATGGTCAGGAGCACCTGTAAGCTTTTCCACAAGCATCAACCAGTCGCAGAACGTGCAGAACAAGACAATGATGCTCAACCTGCCAAGGGGAAGCCTGAACGTCTCGCGCATCTACCCCTTCAAGCCTAAAAAGCTGGTGGGGAAGAGCAAGTGGTATCATGATATCACAACCCAGTACACGGCCTCTTTTGAGAACAAGATCAACACCTATGACAGTCTTCTTTTTACCAGTGCAGTCTGGAAGAGTATGCAGAACGGGTTCAAGCATGAAATACCCCTGAGCCTCCAGTTCAGACCTTTCAATAACTTCTCAATCTCGCCCTCTCTCCGCTATACCGGAGTGCTTTACACACAGCAGATACACAAGAGATGGGACCCTGACTACTATGATGAAAGAAGGAACATGGTTGTCCCCTCGGTGGTGAATGACACCGTCAGGGGAGTGACCTATGGCCATGCACTTGTACCAACCGTGAGCGCATCATTCAACCCTTCCATCTATGGAACTTTTGCGTTCACAAAAAAGGGATCAGGGATTGAGGCAATACGGCATGTAATGAAACCCTCCGTCAGCTTTTCCTACTCGCCTGAGGCGGATAAGCTTTCGAGTGACATGTACAGGACAGTTCAGTACGATACTGTTGGCAGGATGCGAACCTATTCCATCTATGAAGGAAGCGTCTTCGGGACCCCGTCAACAGGTAACAGGTCAGGATCAGTCGCCTTCAGCCTTTCAAATATAGTAGAAGCCAAGGTCTATTCCAGGAATGACACCACCGGTAAGCCCAGAAAGATTAAATTAATTGATAATCTGTCGCTTAATACCTCTTACAATCTGTTTTCCGACTCCCTGAACTGGTCGCCTGTCAATATCTCTTTCCGGACTACCCTGGCACAGAACATAAATATACAGGCAAGCAGCAGTTTTTCGATCTATGGAATGAACGCCACGGGGGGCGCTGTTAACGAGCTTGCCATCAGACAGGGGCTCGGCCTTGCCAGGATGACGGGCTTTAATATGAGTTTTGACCTTGACCTGGGGCAGTTGCTGGGGAACAAAAACAAAAAGCAACAATCCGGGGGGCAGGGCGGACAGATGTCCACGGGCCGTCAACCGGGCGGACCAGGAGCACAGGGCGGAGCAGCACCGGATAATCTCCCTCTCTCCAACAGAAACCTTGATGAGTTCGGATATGTCAGGTTCGACGTGCCGTGGTCGCTCAGAATGGCATATAACTTCAGCTACAGCAAACCCGGACTGCGTACCAATATATCCCAGGCCATGACCATGTCAGGAGACCTGAAGCTGACCCCGAAGATGGCTCTCACCTACAATACCGGATACGACTTCAGACAGAAGGAGATAACCATGACGAGAGTGGGTATCAGTCGTGATCTCCATTGCTGGGAGATGAGCTTTTCATGGATTCCCACCGGTTACATGAAGAGCTGGAACTTCACTATCAGGGCAAAGGCAAGCATGCTTCAGGATCTCAAGTACGAAAGGAGGAAGGATTACCATGAAAACTACTAACGAATCAAAGATATCAGGAATGAAAAGAATCATCAGCACTACTGGCGCACCGGGTGCAATTGGACCTTACAGCCAGGCCGTTGAGGCCGGCGGCACCCTCTATATCTCCGGGCAGGTACCTATTGATCCTGCAACGGGGAAGTTGGTAGAGGGGGGTATTGCCGAACAGACCAGACAGGTACTGAAAAATATCAGAGCTATACTGACAGCAGCGGGCTATACGATGAATGATGTCGTCAAGTCAACCTGCCTGTTGTCAGACATGTCTGACTTCAAGGCAATGAATGAGGTTTACGCGCAGTTCTACACTGCTGACCAGCCTGCCAGGGCAGCATTTGCCGTTAAGGGTCTGCCGCTGGGCGCCCT
>WXFE01000026.1 GCA_009881065.1 Bacteroidales bacterium
TCAGGAGGTCTTCACCCGGCGTATCAGGAGGCCAATACCCGGTGTGTCAAAAGATCACGACCTGGTGTATCTAGAGGTCTTTACCTGGTGTGTAACAAGGTCTTTGCCGGCGGTGTCAGGAGGTCCTTGGTCAGAAGTGTTGAGCCCTTTGCCCGGAGTTGTCAGGAGGTCCTTGGCCAGAAGTGTTGAGCCCTTTGCCCGGAGTTGTCAGGAGGTCTTTAGCCGGCGAATGAATGAGGTGAGTTCATGGAACGGGACAGCTGTCTGCTCTCCCGTTTTCATGTTTTTGACGGTAGCCTGCCCGGCGGCTAACTCATTGCTGCCGGCTATCACCACAAGAGGAATCATGCATGAATCAGCGTATGCAAACTGCTTCCTGAGCTTTGCCGGGTCAGGGTAGAGTTCTGTGGCGATGCCAGCCTCCCTGAGTTCACCGGCAACTTTCATCAGTGCAGGCAGTTCCGCGCTGCCAAAATTGATCACGAGCACCTCCGTGGATGAGCCGGTCTGCTCCGGGAGCAGATTGAGCTGCATCATCACGTCATAAATCCTGTCGGCCCCGAATGAGACACCGACACCTGACACGCCAGGCATGCCGAAGATGCCCGTGAGGTCATCATAACGGCCTCCGCCGCAGATGCTTGAGAAGGGAAGGTCTGCTGCACTGACCTCAATTATGGTTCCGGTATAATAGTTAAGTCCGCGTGCAAGCGAGAGATCAAGCTCCACAGTTGCCTTTACCGGTTCAACTGCAAGATATCCCGTTAGCTCCTCCATCTCCCTGATCCCCTGCATACCTGAAGCTGATTCTGCCATAGCCTTCTTCAGCACGGCAAGTTTCTGTTCGGTTGAGCCGCTCAGGTCAATTATCGGTTCGAGCCTGGCAATCACCCCGGGTGCAATGCCTTTCGCGGCCAGCTCCTGCCTTACTCCTTCCCTGCCTATCTTTTCAATTTTGTCGATAGCCACGGTGATATCGGTGAGCCTCTCGCCAGCTCCGGCAATTTCAGCAATACCTGCCAGTATCTTGCGGTTGTTTATCTTGATAATGATGTTAATGCCGAGCTCGCCAAAAATGCGGTCTGTTATCCGTACCAGCTCATCCTCATTAAGCAGTGAGTCGCTGCCGATCACATCCACATCGCACTGGAAGAACTCCCTGTACCTCCCCCTCTGTGGCTTGTCGGCCCTCCAGACGGGCTGTATCTGGTACCTGCGGAACGGAAATGTGATCTCGTCACGATGCTGCACCACATAACGTGCGAATGGAACGGTGAGGTCATACCTCAGTCCCTTTTCGCTGATATGGCGGGTCACGGCAGATGTATCTGCAGCCGAGAGTGCCGATGGTGACACGTCAGCAAGAAAGTTACCCGAATTGAGGATCCTGAAGATGAGCCTGTCACCCTCTTCCCCGTATTTGCCCAGAAGGGTTGAGAGGTTTTCCATTGCAGGGGTCTCTATCGGCAGATAGCCGTAGAGCGAAAATATCTTCCTTATTGTATCGAAGATATAGTTCCGGCGTAGCATCTCTGCCGGAGAGAAGTCGCGTGTGCCCTTGGGGATGGATGGTTTCTGAGCCATGACGGGAAATCGTTACCCGGCAAAAATAGGAAAAAAAGGTGGATGGGGCATATTACCCCTGCCCATATACAAATCATGAATCATCATCACGTAACGGCAGGTCTCAGACCTGCCGCCACCTGCCCCATATGCAAATCATGAATAACCATCATGTAGCGACAGGTCTGAGACCTGTCGCTACATGCCGCCACCGAATCATAATGATAATTTGTTTATTGGATAAAGGGGATTGATATCGGGTATTTGAATACCTCGCCCTGTGCAGCCTTAATGCTTGCCACAATGACGCATACCATCTCAAGGATGCCAAGGGCAACCAACAGGGGAATTCCAACAATGATAAAACAAAGCGGAATGAGTAAAATGGTATACAGTAAGATTGAAATCTGGAAATTAAGTGCTGACTTCCCGTTGGTATTGACCCATTCGGACTGATCCTTCCTTGATATCCAGCAGATCAGCGGCCCGATAATCCCCCCGAAGGGGAAGAAATAACCGGCAAAGGATGACAGGTGGCAGAACATTGCCCAGTCGCGCTCTGACTGTGTATAGGTTTTGATTTCGTCCATTGCTTTTTTTCTTAAAGACGGATTCCGGTTAAAAATGCTGCATCATCAGAAGCGGGCAAGCCTCTTAAGATCGGAAATCAGCAGGCCGCTGGCATTTCTTCTGTCAACCAGATGATCGTCATAGTAATACATTATTGCATCATCTGTCCCGATGAGGGTTTTCATACAGGTACCTGTCTGCTTGACGCCGTCGGGGCCCACCTTGTGAACAATCAGGACATCCTTCTGCTTTTCTTCGATGGCTTGAATGATTTCCTCTTCATCCACAATCCTGACCTTGTAGGGATAATATGACGCAATTTTTTCCGGGGTGTCAATCTCGGGGGCCAGGTCAGACTGCCGTACCAGGATGGTCTTGTCCTTTATTTCAGGTACATTCTTGTTATAATATTTGAGATACCGCAATGCTGAGAGTGTTGGGTTCTTCATCACCAGATCGGCATGATATTCCATGAACCGGATGATAAGGCCGAGCTTGTAACTGTATTCCTCTTCAGGGGCACCCGAGAAGCAAAGTGGAATGGCGCAGAATTCCGGCAGCTGGTCAAGTTCGTCAACGTCAGCGCCCAGCAACAGGTTCAGGAAGTCATAGGTGGAGCCTGACTTGTCATTGCTGAAGTTGGAAATGGTAAGAACCAGGAAAGAGTATGCCGGGTCATTGCGCATGACGTTGAACTCCTCCGTGGTAATGTATTTCACCGGGGTTGCCTTCCAGTATTTGTCTACGGCAGCCTTTATTTCTGCATTGTAAAATGAGAAGGGATCATCTTCCCTGACAATGCATGTTACTGATTTTTTGAATTTTTCAGCGTCATCAAAGGTAGGGTATGGCCTCTTTTGTGCGAAGATGGCTGAAGCCAGCAGGAGAGACAGGGCGAGGGTAGAGATTTTTTTCATTAAACAGTTATTAATTCCCCGAAGGAAGGAAAACAGGGTTTCTTTCATTGAACTTCCTCAGGTAGACAAACATCATTTTCTTCTGGTTTTTGTTGCGCATTGACACAAACTCTTCGTACAGCTCCGGGTCCCGCATAAGGAGCGCTTCCAGATTATCGAGGTTATACTCGTACGTCTTCCCCGTCTCAAAATCAATCATGAACATTTCAAGGTCAGTACGTGACGTGTGCCGGCCATAGGGAGATCTGCCGTAGTAGTACGGGTCATAATAGCGCGAATAGTATGGGTTGTAATAATATGGCGAGTAGAATGACCTGTAAGGTGAGTAAAAATAGGGATCATAGTAACCGTAGGGGTTGTAACCTGTTTGGGTGGTGACATCTGCCACGAAATGGATTATTGACCCGAAGAAGGTGATGCGGTTGAAGTTGTTCTGCACCTTTGCATAGAGAACACCGTTCCGGGCGAAGCCCCAGATCGCATCCTTCTCTATCTCCTGCCTGACACCCATGTTATCATAGAAATATATCTTCTCGGAGGAGATCACCTGGTCAAAAAAATCCTTGTCGTTGTAATCAACCGATGTGAAGAGTTTAGCCTTTGGGATGGGGCTGTTTGTCTTTACCATGTCAAAATTCAGGTATATACCGTCCCTGAACTTGAAGTCAGGAGTATACTGAACAAGAGTATCCCCCTGCTGTCCCCTGGCTAAACCGGTGGCAACCAGGGCTATAATCAGTGTCAGTAAGCACTTTTTCATCACACTCTTTTACAGATTTTACCTCAAAAACTATACCGTAAGGCAAAAATAATCTTTTCTCCGTACTGATGCCAGAGCTCTCTTTATCTTTAATGAAATTGATGTATCTTTGAGTGACTTTAATCTACTGTGTTCACGATATGCCGAACAGATCAAGATCATCCACCATACCGCACTCAGACCTCATGAACCGGTGGACGCGTGACCGTATACTGCTGCCGGTTGCGGTAGCGCTTCTCCTGGTGGTCATAGCCCTTGTCACCGCCCTTGCCGGGCTGGTATACGTGCCGATAGCGGCAGGTGTGCTTGCCCTGGCCCCTCTTGTGCTGGCGATAGCAAAATTGCGCAAGCTCATTGCAGACAATATGGCGATTTTCCGGGAGCTGGCTTTAATTGCCGAAAAGAACGAGGAGGTGATAAACTCCTTTTCGCACAAGATAAGGGAGCCGCTCAACAACCTCGTCCTGCTTGGCAGCATGCTGAGTGAGACCACCACATCACCCAAGCAGCAGGAGCTTGTGGATACCTTCATTGCTTCCACCGGATCAATGGTGGAGGTAGTCAATGAACTTACCATGGAAACCGCCGGCAATATCACCTTTGAGAAGCGGGGCGAGATTTGTTTCAGACTGGGGCCCATCATCCGTGATACCATTGGGCTGATGAAGCTCAGCAGGAGACATGAACAGAGCGTGGTGGTCTATGATGACCGCGGCGAGGGAGAAACAGAATACAGGGGTGACCCGATCATCATCAAGCAGATACTCATCGATCTTCTAAGCACTGCCATCTCAGGACCGTCAGAAAAGGTGACTGTCAAGATACAGGTCAGGGATGCCGGTGAAAGGGATGGAGTACACAAGCTTGAATTCACCCTGTCATCGAACAACCAGATAGTCTTCATCGGCAAGGATCGCCAGCCTTACCCCCTGGCAGGAAGACTGATACGCGATTGCGGGGGCAAATGGCAGGAGGCAACTTCCGGAACCGGTTCATATTTCGTCTTCTATATCTTCCTGCGGAGGGCAGAAAAGGTGGCCCGCCCGGCTGCAGCAAGCTCCCACATAAGAGAGATGGAGACAGAGAAGAGCCGTAAGGAACTGAAAGAGCTTAACATACTTCTGGTGGAAGACAACCCCATCAATCAGCGTATCACCCAGCTGATGCTTGAACCGCTTGTGAAGAGGCTCGAGGTTGCCCGTAACGGCAAGGAGGCGCTTGATATGTTTGGCACATCACGCTATGACCTTATACTTATGGATGTGCAGATGCCGGTGATGAACGGACTGGTGGCAGCGGAGAAGATACGAGGGCTGGAGATGAGCTCCAGCGGACACGTACCCATCATTGCCATTACCGCCAATGCAATGCTTGGCGACAGGGAACAGTGCCTGGCTGTCGGTATGGACGATTACATAAGCAAACCTATAGAACCAGAGGTGCTCATAGAGAAAATAACAGCTCTTATCTGACCTCAAAAAGGCTTGACCCCCAGGATCATAATGTCATCAATCTGGTCATGCCCTTCCATCCATGACACTATAGTTTCATCCAGTATCCTCTGCTGGTCAGTCAGTGGATATTTACTTATTGTCAGCAGGATATGCCTCAGACGGCGATACATAAACTTCTTGTTTTCCGGCCCTCCGAACTGGTCAGCATACCCGTCGGAGAAGAGATAGAGGATATCTCCCTCCTGCAGGGTGAAAGTACTACGACTGAATGATACCATGGCAAATGACTGAACCACATTCTTCTTGTCTCCCTTGATCTCTATCAGCTTGTCATCACGGACTATATACACCGGCAGAAATGCGCCCGAGAACTCCATCACTTTCGTGTTTTTGTCAATAATGCAGATACTCATCTCAATTCCATCCTTTATCAGGGCTTTGCCGCTTTCCTCCTTGAAGAAGGCTGATTCAAGCTCACGGTTCATGGTCATCAGCACCTGGTCTGTATCGTCAACCTTCAACTCATTGACAATCTTCTGGATGAGCTCCAGTCCGATCATTGACATAAGCGCTCCCGGCACCCCGTGCCCGGTGCAGTCAGCTGCCGCGATGAAGTACTTTTCGTCACGCTCACTGATCCAGTAGAAGTCGCCGCTGACGATGTGCTTCGGGCGGTAATAGATGAAATGATCGGGAAAAATTCTTCGAATGTGATGTTCGGCAGGGAGAAGAGCAGCCTGTATCCTGCGGGCATAGTTCATGCTGTCAGTCAGCTCCTTGTTTCGCAGTTGCAGTTCCGATCTCTGAGCCTCTATCTCGCCGTATGCGCCCTGTATCTCACGAAGGTGCTTCTTGGTACGGAGCAACACCCATGACTGGAGAATGATCAGATAAACCAGTGCTGCAATGATAAGGAACACAATGAGGCTGTTGAGAGCCGTGCTGTCTCTCACCCCCTGCACAGTGGCAGCCAACAGGTCCGTTGAAGATAAGCCTGTCACCCGGCAGTTGAATTAACCGTCTTTACGGAAGCTTCGCCGGGCATCAGCAGGGGAAGGAGCCTGAGAGACGGTGATTCAATGAAAGGACCGAGTCCGTATTCAGGCCACCTGGAGTTGACAAGTTCAATTGTTTCCGGGTCTGAACAGACCACGTTTGGCCAATCTCTGGGGAAAACAGGCAGGCAACGGGTTTTTGAAGTGGCATCAATGAAGATGGCGCCGCCCTCAAGATGGTAGAGATCACGGGCCGGATCACTGTTGCCGGTAACCAGCCACGTGAGCATGGCGGGGTCATCAGCGTCAGCTCCATCATCCACAGCAATGATGACGGTGCCCGGTGTGGTAAGTGATGCGGGCAAAGAGGCAGCCAGGAGATGCATGTCAAGCCCCTCCTCCGGTTTGGTTATTGTCAGTATTGCCACCGGCAGGGCATAATCAGCCAGCGTCTTCATCCCGGTAATGACCTTTTCATCGAACTGCCAGCCGGTGAGAAGGAGCAGCGGTATTGAATGATACTCATCGATCCGTTCCTCCGGAAGCTTCAGGGTAGCGTCAATGCCAAGCTTGCCTCCCATGCTGACCCTGTCTGAAGAGTGATCAAGTACGTCAAGAGGGCCCCTTGTAAGCAGAAGGTCAGAATCAAACCTCACATTGGCAAAAACCTCCTCGGCCACGGCGAGGTAATCAGTTACATGAACGTTGCCGCTGACTACTATTATATATTTGCTGAGCATCATCTGCCCTGCGCCGAAAAGCGCACTCAGCACTTTCATCCCCTGGCCCGGATAGCTCTTCTCAATACGCACTATCACCAGGTTGTGGGCAACGCCCGAGGCAGGCATGTGGAGCTCGCGAATCTCCGGGGCTATTGCAATTTTGATGGGTGCAAAGAATATTTTTTCAGTAGCTTTTCCTATCCAAGCATCCTCCATGGGAGGCACTCCTACTATTGTGGCGGGATAGACTGCATTTTTTCTGTGGGTGATGCAGGTGACATGGAACATAGGATAGAGGTCGGCAAGAGAATAAAAGCCGGTGTGATCACCAAACGGCCCCTCGGTGACAGGGGCTTCGGCCGTGTCAACATATCCTTCTATGACGAAATCAGAGTCGGCCGGTACCCACAGGTCGTTGGTAAGGCATTTGACCAGGGTCACTCTCTTACGGCGCAGGAATGCTGCAAGGAGGTACTCATTGATATCTTCCGGCAGCGGAGCCGTGGCAACATAGGTATAAACCGGGTCTCCTCCGAGGGTTACAGTGACAGGCATCCTCCCTCCCCTCCTCTTCCATGCCTCAAAGTGCCTGGCACCGGTCTTGTGCCTGTGCCAGTGCATTCCTGTCCTGTCACGGCCCATGACCTGCATGCGGTACATGCCGAGGTTGTATTTTCCGGTCTCAGGGTTTCTGGTATGCACCAGTGGGAGGGTTATGAACCTTTCCCGGTCATGGGGCCAGCATTTCAGGATGGGCAGCCTGTCAAGGTCAGGTGTCTGCTCCACCACCTCCTGGCATTCACCCCTGCCTGACTTTCTTTTTGGCGACAGGGTGAGAAGACGGAGCATCCCCGGCAGACGCGCCAGCTTGCCCGTCAGACCCTGCGCACGGGTAAGGGATTCAACCAGGGCAAACAGCTCATCGCCTGCATCATCAAGGGAATTACGTCCAATGGCAGCTGCCATGCGCGTGTCAGAGGCAAATGTGTTTATAAGCACAGGGAAGTCAGTGCCGGTATTCTCAAACAGAACAGCTTTGCCTCCATTTTTTACGAGACGGTCAGCTATCTCGGTAATCTCAAGCACAGGGGCAACAGGGGAAGTAACACGCACCAGCTCACCACGTGATTCCAGAAATGACACAAACTGAGACAGACCGTTGAATGACATTGAATAAGAGATTTATGCAAATATAAAAATAAAAACTCCGCCCCGGGCCGTATCAGGCCCGCACCGGCGGAGTTTTCATATTATGGTAACGTAGCGGGAGCGGTTACCTGTAACCGTAGACTGCATTGTCACCAAGTTCTTCCTCAATGCGGAGCAACTGATTGTACTTGGCAACACGGTCAGTACGGCAGAGTGAACCGGTCTTGATCTGACCCGAATTTATTGCAACTGAAACGTCAGCGATGGTATAGTCTTCAGTCTCGCCCGAACGGTGCGAAATGACGGTGGTGTAGCCTGCCCTGTGAGCCATCTCGATGCAGCTGAGAGTCTCACTCAGGGTTCCTATCTGATTCAGCTTGATGAGAATACTGTTTGCGCAGCCAAGGCGGATACCCTTCTCAAGATACTTAACGTTGGTCACGAAGAGATCATCACCTACGATCTGGATCTTTGAACCGAGCTGATCCGTATGCATTTTCCATCCTTCCCAGTCACCCTCACTCATTCCGTCCTCGATGGAATCTATGATAGGATACTTCTCAACCAGCGCAGTGAGATAATCAGCCTGCTGTGCAGGGGTGAGCTTCTTGGCATCCTTGCCTTCGAACTTGGTGTAATCATAAATACCATTCTCGAAGAATGAACTGGCAGCACAGTCGAGCGCTACCATCACATCAACAGCCGGCTTGTATCCTGCAGCAGTGATCGCCTTAATAATACAATCAAGTGCATCCTCGGTTCCCTTGAGTGCAGGAGCAAAACCACCCTCATCACCTACCGCAGTGCTGAGACCACGCTCCTTGAGCACTTTCTTCAATGAATGAAACACTTCGGCTCCCATCCTGAGACCCTCAGCAAAAGTGCCGGCGCCTTTGGGACGGATCATGAATTCCTGGAATGCTATCGGTGCATCAGAATGAGCACCACCATTGATGATGTTCATCATCGGAATGGGCAGCACATGGGCGTTGGTTCCGCCGATATACCTGTAGAAAGGCAATCCGTGATAGGCTGCTGCTGCCTTCGCGCATGCCAGTGACACGCCGAGGGTGGCATTGGCGCCAAGGGTACTCTTGGTGGGTGTACCGTCAAGGTCAATCATCTTCTGGTCAATGACTATCTGGTTGGTAACATCCATTCCCATCAATTCCTCAGCTATAACATTATTGACATTATGGACAGCTTTGAGGACACCCTTGCCAAGATAACGCGACTTATCGCCGTCTCTCAGCTCCAGTGCCTCGTTCTCACCGGTTGATGCTCCGGAGGGTACTGCCGCCCTGCCTGATGCTCCGCTGGTTGTTATGACCTCGACCTCGATGGTCGGATTTCCCCTTGAATCAAGGATTTCTCTCGCATGAATACTAACTATCTGACTCATTGTAACTTATGTTTAATTATGATTATACGCAATATACAAAAAAAAGGGATACGGTCATTAAGACAATATCCCTTCCATATATGAGCATCTGCTGCATATAAGCATCTGCTGCTATTCTTTTGAATCTTCGGTTTCCGCTCCTGTTTCTTCGGCCGGAGTTTCAGCCTCTGTGGCAGCAACTTCTGCGGTAGTTTCAGTTGCGGCAGCAGCTTCGGCCGGAGCTTCAGCCACGATAGTTTCGGTAGCAGCTTCAGTTACGGCAGTTTCGGCTGCGGGAGCAACTTCTGCGCTCTTTTTCCTGGAGCCGCGACGGCGGCGTGAAGCCCTGGTTTTCGTGCCCTCTCCGGCAGCAAGCATGTTCTCATTGAAGTCGACCAGTTCAATTATACACATCTCAGCAGCATCACCTATGCGCGATCCTGTCTTAAGGATGCGGGTGTATCCGCCCGGACGGCTGGCGATCTTCGGAGCTACTTCCCTGAAGAGTTCAGCAACGGCATTTTTATTCCCAAGATAACTGAATACAACCCTGCGCGAGTGAGTTGAGTCATCCTTTGACCTGGTGATGAGTGGCTCAACGTATGTTCTCAGTGCACGTGCTTTGGCTGTTGTTGTGCTGATACGCTTGTGAAGAATCAGTGATGATGCCAGATTGGCCATCATAGCCTTCCTGTCAGCACTTTTCCTTCCAAGGGAGTTTATAGCATTTAAATGTCGCATTTCTCTCTATCCTTACCTGTTATTAATCTTTGTCAAGTTTGTATTTTGTCACATCCATCCCGAATGAGAGGCCCATTGTCGCAAGCAGATCTTCAAGCTCGGTAAGTGACTTCTTGCCGAAGTTGCGGAACTTGAGGAGATCATTCTTGTTGAATTTAACCAGGTCTCCGAGTGCTTCAACCTCCGCTGCCTTGAGGCAGTTGAGAGCTCTGACGGAGAGGTCAAGGTCAACAAGTTTGGTCTTGAGCAGCTGGCGCATGTGGAGTATTTCCTCGTCAAATTCCTCATTTGCCATCCTGTCTTCGTAGTCGATGGTGATCTTCTCTTCGGAGAAGAGCATGAAATGGTATATCAGGATTTTCGCTGCTTCCTTGAGTGCATCCTTCGGATGGATTGAGCCGTCAGTATTTATTTCGATGATTAGTTTTTCGTAGTCGGTTTTCTGTTCAACCCTGTAGTTTTCTATTGCATACTTGACGTTACGGATAGGGGTGAAGATTGAATCGATGGCAATAAGTCCAAATTCTGCTTCCGCGGGCTGGTTTTCCTCAGCAGGCACATAGCCTCTGCCCTTGGAGATATTGATCTCGATCTGGAGCTTGACATCGGGTTCCATGCGGCAGATTACCAGATCAGGGTTCAGCACCTCGAAGCTGCTGAGTGAATTATTGAGGTCACCGGCTTTGAATGCTTCCTGCCCTGAGACCTTGACTACAATCTTCTCGTTATCGATATCCTCAACCATTCTCCTGAAACGGATCTGTTTCATGTTAAGAATGATTTCGGTGACATCTTCCATCACGCCGGGGATTGTTGAGAACTCATGGTCTACACCCTCTATCTTGACGGTAGTGATGGCGAATCCTTCCAGTGAGGAGAGGAGTATTCTTCTGAGGGCATTACCCACGGTGATGCCATAGCCGGGTTCAAGCGGGCGGAATTCAAACTTTCCGTACTGATCGTCCGCTTCCAGTAATATTACTTTGTCAGGTTTCTGGAATGCTAATATGGCCATTATCGAATATTATTACTTTATTACTTGGAATAGAGTTCAACTATAAGCTGTTCCTTGATATCTTCCGGTATCTCGGAACGTTCAGGGACGCTCATGTATTTTCCGGCCATCTGCGTGTCATCCCACTCCAGCCAGGTCATTTTGGAACGGCGGTTTCCGCTGAGGCATTCTGTAATGATTTCGAGTGATTTTGACTTTTCCCGGACGCCGATGATATCGCCGGGGCGAAGCATCATTGATGGTATGTTAACCACGTTGCCGTTGATTGTGATATGACGATGTGTCACCAGCTGGCGTGCTGCCGGTCTTGTGGGAGCTATGCCAAGGCGGTATACCACGTTGTCAAGGCGTGATTCCAGCATCTGGAGGAGAACCAGGCCGGTAACACCGGAGGCAGCCACTGCCTTCTCGAAGGTATTGCGGAACTGGCGCTCAAGCAGGCCATAGGTATACTTCACCTTCTGCTTTTCACGCAATTGTATGCCATATTCCGATGTCTTTTTTCTCTTTTTGGTCAGACCGTGCTGGCCGGGAGGAAAATTCTTCCTGTCAAGGTATTTGTCAGGGCCGAAAATAGGCTCTCCGAATTTCCTGGCGATTCGCGATCTGGGTCCTGTGTATCTTGCCATTGAATGAGATATTTATCGTTTTGAAAATCTTTAATATGACCCTTCTAAACCCTCCTGCGTGCAGGCGGACGGCATCCGTTGTGAGGTATTGGCGTAATGTCTATGATTTCAGTCACCTCCACACCGCTGTTTGATATGGCACGGATAGCTGACTCACGGCCTGAGCCGGGTCCCTTGACGAAAACCTTCACCTTGCGGAGGCCCAGGTCAAAAGCGACCTTGGTGCACTCTTCAGCTGCCATCTGTGCGGCATAGGGAGTGTTCTTCTTCGAACCCTTGAATCCCATCTTGCCTGCCGAGGCCCAGGATATAACCTGGCCGGTGCTGTTTGTAAGACTTATGATGATATTGTTGAATGACGAATGAATGTGAGCCTGTCCTACGGGTTCAACCTTTACGACCTTCTTCTTTAATGTCCCAGTCTTCTTTGCCATATATTACATTATTTAGTAGCTTTTTTCTTGTTTGCCACAGTCTTCTTGCGTCCTTTGCGGGTACGGGCGTTATTCTTCGTGCTCTGGCCCCTTACCGGCAATCCGATACGGTGACGAATGCCGCGATAGCAACCAATATCCATCAGCCGCTTGATGTTCATCTGCGTTTCGGAACGAAGCTCACCCTCCAGCTTGTAATTCTCGGAGAGAATCTGACGGATAGCATTGATGTTGTCATCATTCCAATCCTCTACCTTCATGTGACGGTCAACGCCGGCTTTGTCAAGCACCTTCTGTGCAGTACTGCGCCCAACGCCATAGATGTGGGTGAGAGCTATTTCACCCTGCTTGTTCCTTGGTAGGTCTACCCCAATAATACGTGCCATATACCTCTTTAAATTTGAAGTGCAAAGATAATCAAATTTATCCCTGTCTCTGCTTGAACTTGGGATTTTTCTTATTTATTACATACAGACGCCCGTGACGCCTTACTATCTTGCAGTCAGCCGAGCGCTTCTTGATTGATGCTCTTACTTTCATCGCACTGTTGTTTTCTATTTAAACCTGAACGTTATTCTTCCTTTGGTAAGATCATAGGGCGACATTTCAACCTTCACCTTGTCACCGGGGAGAATCTTGATATAGTGCATCCTCATCTTCCCGGAGATATGTGCGGTGATGATATGTCCGTTTTCGAGCCTGACCCTGAACATCGCGTTTGAAAGCGCTTCTATGATCGTTCCGTCAATCTCTATTGATGGTTGTTTGGCCATATACTTACCTCTTTGTTAATACTTCTTCTATATATTCAAATGTTGAGAGCAGATCGGGCTTCCCCTCCCTGGCCGCAACAGCATATTCAAAATGTGCCGACGGCTTGCCGTCACCTGTCCTGACTGTCCACCCGTCACTGTCAGTGCTTGTGTATTTGGTACCCATATTGATCATCGGTTCTATGCAGATGACCATATTCCTTTCAAGTCTCGTGCCAGAGCCGCGTCTCCCGAAGTTAGGCACCTCAGGGCCCTCGTGAAGGTGCTTCCCGATTCCGTGCCCCACCAGCGTGCGCACTACTGAATATCCTCCGCCCTCGGCCTTTGACTGTACTGCATGCGAGATGTCTCCTATGCGGTTACCGGCAATGGCCTGCCTCACACCCTCCTCAAGAGAAGCCCGGGTGAAATCGAGAAGACGAAGTATTTCAGGCTTCACCTCTCCCACCGGGAAGGTGAAGGCGCTGTCACCGTACCAGCCGTTCAGTATCACACCGCAGTCAACCGATATTATGTCGCCCTCCATGAGTGCATAGTCTGACGGTATTCCGTGTACCACCTCGTCATTTACAGATGTGCAGAGAGTGTTCGGGAATCCGGCATATCCCTTAAAGGCAGGGAGTGCTCCGTGTGAACGGATGAACTCTTCAGCTATAGCGTCAAGACGGAGGGTTGTCACCCCCGGTCTGATATGCACGGCTACTTCCGCAAGAGTTTTTGAAACCAGCTGGTTGGCTTCTCTCAGTAACTCTACTTCCGCGTCTGTCTTAACATAGATCATCAAAGAACGAAATCGCATTAAATAGCCGTCACCGCTCCGGTCCTGCCCTTAATACGGCCTGATTTCATGAGGCCGTCATAGTGGCGCATGAGCAGATGGCTTTCGATCTGCTGAAGAGTATCAAGCACAACACCCACGAGAATGAGAAGTGAGGTGCCTCCGAAGAACTGTGCAAACTCAGCGCTGATACCGAAGTTCACGGCAAAAGCAGGGAGTATGGCTATTATTGCGAGGAAAATTGAACCCGGAAGGGTAATTCGTGACATGATGGTATCAAGGAATTCAACCGTCTTGCGTCCCGGCTTGATGCCTGGAATGAAACCACCGTTCTTCTTCATGTCTTCAGCCATTTGCACCGGGTTAATGGTAACCGCGGTATAGAAATAGGTGAAGAGGATGATGAGTATCGCTGTTGTCAGGTTATACCAGAATCCGTACATATTTGTAAATGCAATGACGAATCCCGAGCCTGACTCCCTGAATCCGGCGAATATCACCGGCAGCATCATGATTGCCTGGGCGAAGATAATGGGCATAACGCCAGCTGCGTTTACCTTAAGGGGAATATATTGTCTTACGCCGCCGTACTGTTTGTTGCCCACGATGCGTCTTGCATACTGGACAGGTATGCGGCGGGTCCCCTGCACCAGGAGCACTGAACCAAGTATCACCAGATAGAGGAATACCAGCTCTATGAGCAGGGCTACAGCGCCGCCCGAACCGTTCATGCGTGACCCTGTCTCGAAGATGAATGCCACCGGGAAACGGGCTATAATACCAACCATGATAATCAGTGAGATACCGTTCCCGATACCCTTGTCGGTGATTCTCTCACCAAGCCACATGACAAATATTGTTCCGGCAGTCAGGATGATCACCGATGAGAGCCTGAAGAACCATCCCTGCAGGACGAATGCTTCCGGGGGCAGTATTGCATGAAGGTTTGCAAGGTATGTCGGTGCCTGAATGACCAGGATAATAACGGTAAGGTACCTTGTATACTGGTTCATCTTGCGCCTGCCGCTCTCACCCTCCTTCTGCAGTTTCTGGAAGAAGGGGAAGACTATACCGAGCAGCTGGATAACGATGGAGGCGGAGATGTAGGGCATGATCCCCAGGGCAAATATGGAGGCCTGTGAGAAGGCACCGCCCGAGAACATGTCAAGCAGCCCCATAATACCCGAGGAGGTCTGGCTTCTCAGGTTCTCAAGCATGGATGGATCTACTCCCGGAAGGGTGACATACTTGCCAAGGCGGTAGAGTGCAACGATGCCAAGTGTAAAGAGTATCCTGGCTCTCAGATCCTCGATCTTGAAAATGTTCTTAATGGTCTGAATGAATTTCATGCCTTACAGTTTAACTGCGGTTCCCTGAATTGCTTCGATTGATGCCTGTGCCGATTTGCTGAAAGCGTGGGCATGAACCTCAAGCTTCCGGGTAAGCTTACCCTTGCCAAGTATCTTCACAAGTGCATTTTTATTGACCAGCCCTGCTGTCAGCAGAGTCTCAAAATCAATGCGGTCAGTGTCAAGCTTTGTTGCCAGAGCCTCGAGTGTGCTGAGGTTGATAGCCTTATAGTCAACGCGGTTGAGGTTTTTAAACCCTGATTTCGGTACTCTTCTCTGGAGTGGCATCTGGCCTCCTTCAAAGCCAACCATCCTGCTGTAGCCGGAGCGTGACTTGGCTCCTTTGTGCCCGCGGGTTGATGTTCCTCCACGACCTGATCCCTCACCTCGTCCTATTCGCTTCTCTTTCTTTACTGATCCGGGGGCCGGTTTCAAATTGCTTAAATCCATAGCGAAATATATAATGCTGTTAATATCCTAGAGTTTTTCAACCTTCACCAGGTGTTTCAGTTTGTTTACCATCCCCATAATCTGAGGTGTATCTTCGTGCTCAACAGTCTGGTGCATCTTTCTCAGACCCAGTGCCGCGAGGATCCTCTTCTGTGACTCAGGCTGACCTATCTTGCTTTTAATCTGGGTTACCTTGATTTTTGCCATGATATTTCAATATTACTAACCGTTAAACACTTTATCGAGGGTAACTCCCCTGTGATCTGCCACCGTGCTGGCATCACGCAGCTCAAGAAGGGCGGCAATGGTAGCCTTCACAAGGTTGTGCGGGTTTGATGAGCCCTTTGACTTGGCGAGCACGTTCTTCACGCCCACGCTTTCAAGCACGGCGCGCATTGCACCACCGGCCTTGACACCGGTACCTTCGGTAGCAGGCTTGATAAAGACATAGGCTCCGCCGTACTTGCCATACTGCTCATGGGGTATGGTACCTTTGTGCACCGGAACCCTGATGAGGTTTTTCTTGGCGTCTTCAATGCCTTTGGCGATGGCGGTGGTTACCTCACTTGCCTTACCCAGGCCGTGGCCCACAATACCTTTCTCATCACCCACAACAACGATGGCTGAGAAGCTGAAGGTGCGTCCTCCCTTGGTTACTTTTGTTACTCTCTGGATGCTTACCAGCCTGTCGGTAAGTTCAAGATCGCTGTTCTTTACTCTCTTTATTCCGTATGCCATACTGATTAGAATTTTAAGCCGCCTTCGCGTGCTCCGTCAGCTAATGATTTAACCCTGCCATGATATTGGTATCCGCTTCTGTCAAAGACAACGGTCTCAATGCCCTTCTCCCTGCATACAGCGGCAAAACGCTTCCCAACCAGGAGAGCCACCTCGCTCTTCTTCTTCCCTGTTACGGAGGCAATATCCTTCTCCCTGGAGGAAGCTGAAGCCAGTGTCACGCCATTGACATCATCAACAGCCTGGGCATATATCTGTTTGTTGCTGCGGAAAACCGACACCCTTGGTTTTTCGGCCGTTCCCCTGATCCGCTTGCGGATTCTCAGTTTAATTTTTTTTCTCTTTTCTATCTTTGCTAAAGCCATGACTTCAATATTTAATCATGTTACACACCAGCTGATTTACCGGCCTTTCTCCTGAGTTGTTCACCCACGAATTTAATACCCTTGCCCTTATACGGCTCAGGCGGACGCAGTGACCTGATCTTTGCTGCCACATGGCCTATGAGCTGCTTGTCAATGCTTGAGAGAGTGATGATCGGGTTACTCCTCCTTTCGGTCTTGGTTTCAACCTTGATCTCCCTGGGCAGCTCCATTATAATATCATGTGAAAAACCGAGGCTCATTTCGAGACGCTGGCCATTGGCCTCTGCACGGTAACCCACACCTACCAGTTCAAGATCCTTGCGGTAGCCTTTTGAAACGCCCGTCACCATGTTGGCAATGAGAGCACGGTAGAGCCCGTGCAGCGATTTAAGACGCTTTTCGTCGTTGGGCCTTGCCAGTATGATTGTATTGTTTTCCACCTCCACTTTGATATCACTGTCAACCTTCTGTGACAGGGTCCCCAGGGGGCCTTTAACGCTTACCACGTTGTCATCACTCACTGAAATGGTGACGCCAGATGGCAGGCTTATAGGCAATTTTCCTATTCGTGACATTTGGTTTCCTCCTGTTTAGTAAACATAACATATTACTTCACCTCCGACATTCTCCTTCACTGCCTCCTTATCAGTCATTACACCATGGGAGGTTGAGAGAATGGCTATTCCCAGCCCGTTGAGGACACGCGGAAGTTCATCAACACCGGCATATCTCCTGAGACCCGGACGGCTGACCCGCTGTATCCGCTTGATTGCAGGGAGCTTGGTCCTGGGATGATACTTGAGGGCTATTTTTATCCTGCCCTGCAGGTTATCATCAATGAATTTATAGCTGAGGATATATCCCTTGTCGTAAAGTATCCGTGTGATATCCTTCGTCAGGCCGGAAGCCGGTGTCTCAACCACCTTATGACCGGCTCTGATGGCATTCCTTACCCTGGTAAGAAAATCTGCTATTGGATCTGTCATCTTATCGTATGATTAATTTGTTTATATCTCGGTTGTTACCAGCTTGCCTTTCTTACACCCGGGATAAGTCCTTTTGAAGCCATCTCCCTGAATGTAATCCTGCTGATGCCAAACTGCCTCATGTAGCCTCTCGGTCTGCCTGTGAGCTTGCACCTGTTGCGCTGCCTGATTGGACTTGAATTGCGCGGAAGGGTGCTCAGGGCAAGATAATTGCCTTCTGCTTTGAGAGCGGCCCTTTTGGCGGCGTACTTCCGGGCAAGTTTCGCACGTTTGACTTCGCGGGCTTTCATTGATTCCTTAGCCATATTCCGTTCTGTTATTTGTTTTTAAAGGGAATTCCGAATTCTTTAAGCAGGGCATAAGCCTCTTCGTCACTCTTTGCAGTGGTGACAAACGTGATCTGCAGCCCCATGATCTTGGCAATCTTGTCGAGGTCAATCTCCGGGAAGATGATCTGCTCGGTGATGCCAAGGGTATAGTTGCCGTGGCCGTCGAGCCTGGCGCTCACACCCTTGAAGTCACGTATGCGCGGCAGAGCTATGGCGATCAGTCTCTCAAGAAATTCGTACATGCGGTCATGGCGCAGGGTCACCATTACGCCTATAGGCATGGTCTTCCTGAGCTTGAAGTTTGATATGTCCTTCCTGGAGGTGGTCTGCACCGCCTTCTGTCCGGCAATATCTGATATCTCCTTCAGCCCCATTTCAAGCAGTTTCTTGTCAGCAATGGCCTGACCAAGTCCCTGGTTGATGACTATTTTTTCAAGACGGGGCACCTGCATCACAGTTGAATAATTAAACTGCTTCACAAGGGCAGGTGTGATCTCATTCCTATATTTGGTTCTTAAAGCAGGCGTATACATTACTTGATCTCCTCTCCTGATTTTTTGGCATAACGTACCAGTTTGTTCTTGTCATTCAGTTTGCGTCCGACGCGGGTAGGCTTACCGGTTGCCGGGTCAATGACCATGAGGTTTGAGATGTGGATGGGGCCTTCCTTCTTTACAATACCTCCCTGGGGAGCCTTTGCGTTGGGTTTGGTATGTTTTGATACCATGTTGATCCCTTCCACCAGGGCTTTGCTTTTGACCCTGTCAACCTTGAGAACGCGTCCCTTTTGTCCTTTGGATTCACCGGCAATGACAGCAACGGTGTCTCCTTTTTTAATATGTAATTTTTTCTGCATCGGGTATCAGATTAACAGTTATAACACTTCAGGTGCAAGTGAAACGATCTTCATGTACTTTTCGCGCAGTTCCCTGGCGACAGGTCCGAAGATGCGTGTTCCACGGACTTCATCCTGGTTGGTGAGCAGCACCACGGCATTGTCATCAAAGCGGATATATGAACCGTCAGCACGGCCTATCTCCTTGGTGGTTCTTACAATCACTGCCCTGCTGACAGTGCCTTTCTTTGCTTCACCTGAGGGGAGAGCGCTCTTTATGGAGACGACTATCTTGTCGCCTATGCTTGCATATCTCTTCCTGCTTCCACCGAGTACCCTGATGCAAAGCACCTCCTTCGCACCGGTATTATCGGCTACATTCAACCTGCTTTCCTGCTGTATCATGATTACTTAGCTCTTTCAATTATTTCAACCAATCTCCAGGACTTTTTTTTGCTGAGGGGCCTGGTCTCCATTATGCGCACCGTATCACCGATGTTGCAGCTGTTCTCCTCATCGTGAGCCATGAGCTTCTTTGTCTTTCTGACGAATTTGCCATAGATCGGGTGTTTGACCTTTCTGTGAATGGCAACGACGATAGATTTGTCCATCTTATTGCTGACGACAACACCTGTACGTTCTTTTCTAAGGTTCCTTTCCATGCTGATACGGCTATTTTGTTTTCTTACTGATCTCTCTCTTGCGCATTTCTGTCATGAGCCTGGCAATTGTTTTCCTGCTCTCCTTGATCTTCTGGGGATTATCAAGTGGAGAGATTGCGTGGTTTAGTCTCATGCGCACAAGTGCGGTCTTCTCGTTGTCAATACGTTCAAGAAGCTCCTGGTTGCTTAATTCTCTTATCTCTGAACTTTTCATTGCTTCTTCTTTTTATTCCACTGCGTAATCATGACGCACCACGAATTTTGTTGCCACCGGCAGTTTACCGGCTGCGAGGCGCAGTGCTTCCCTTGCCACTTCAAAGGGAACGCCTTCGGCTTCAATGATGATGCGGCCGGGGGTAACGGGAACCACAAATCCTTCGGGCGCACCCTTACCTTTACCCATACGCACCTCTGCAGGCTTCTTGGTTATCGGTTTATCAGGGAAGACACGGATCCATATCTGGCCTTCACGTTTCATGTAACGGGTCACAGCCTGGCGTGCAGCCTCAAGCTGACGGCCGGTAATCCATGCCTCCTCAAGGGTTTTGATGCCAAATGATCCGAATGCCAGCTGATTGCCTCTCTGGGCATTGCCTTTCATCTTGCCCTTCTGGCTCCTCCTGTACTTGGTCTTCTTCGGTTGTAACATCGCTATATTATATTTGTTGTTTTACTTATCTCCATTACCTCTTGCTTCCACGGTCACCGCGGTCGCTCCTTTTCCTGTAGCCGCCTGTGGGTGCCTTGCCTCCCTTGATGTTCTTCGCACCAATGTTGGGGCTGAGGTCACGCTTGCCATACACTTCACCATTGCATATCCATACCTTGATGCCGATGAGGCCAACCTTGGTGAGGGCTTCGCCAAGGGCGTAGTCAATGTCTGCACGGAAAGTATGGAGAGGAATCCTGCCATCCTTGTAGGTCTCCTTGCGGGCCATTTCTGCACCGCCGAGCCTGCCTGAGATAACAACCTTTATACCTTCGGCGCCCATGCGCATCGTCGAGGCAATGGCCATCTTTATGGCGCGGCGATATGAGATCTTTCCCTCTACCTGGCGTGCTATGTTGCTGGCAACTATTGCAGCATCAAGCTCCGGACGCTTTACCTCGAAGATGTTTATCTGGACCTCCTTCCTGGTGATCTTCTTGAGCTCTTCCTTCAGCTTGTCAACCTCCTGTCCGCCTTTGCCGATGATGATGCCGGGGCGTGCCGTGTTCACAGTTACGGTTATGAGCTTGAGGGTACGTTCAATGACGATCTTCGAAAGACTTGCCTTGGCAAGCCTGGCATTCAGGTATTCCCTGATTTTGGTGTCTTCAACAAGTTTGCCTGAGAAGTCATTGCCACCATACCAGTTTGAGTCCCATCCCTTGATGATTCCTATTCTGTTGCCTATCGGATTTACTTTCTGTCCCATTGTTTACTCTGAAATATTTTCAACTTCCTGTTTCCTGCTACCCAGCACAAGGGTTACATGGTTTGATCTCTTGCGTATACGGTAAGCCCTTCCCTGGGGGGCAGGCCGTATACGGCGCAGAATGCGGCCGCCGTCAACCTGAACCTCCTTCACGTAAAGGTCACTCTCTTCAAGACGGACTCCTTCATTCTTTGCCTGCCAGTTGGCGATGGCCGAGAGGAGAAGTTTTTCCAGTCTGCGCGAAGCTTCCTGCTTGCTGAACTTCAGGATATCAAGAGCCCTGTTCACTTCCTGGCCACGTATAAGATCGGTAACCAGCCTCATTTTGCGCGGTGAGGTCGGCACATTGCGAAGACGTGCCTGAGCCTTCTCCTTAGCGGCTTCCTTCCTTGCTGCTGCGCTTATTCTTTTTCTTGCACCCATTTCTGATTCTTTTTCAGTTTCTATGCCACATTACCTATCTCTGTTTTCCACCATGACCGCGGAAAATACGGGTAGGGGCAAACTCGCCCAGCTTATGACCAACCATGTTCTCGGTAATGTAAACAGGTATGAATTTGTTTCCGTTATGCACTGCCAGGGTGTGGCCCACAAAATCGGGTGAAATAACTGATCTTCTCGACCAGGTCTTGATCACAGTTTTCTTTCCGCTGTCATTCATTGCCTCCACCTTTTTGCTCAGGTGAATATCGATGAATGGGCCTTTTTTAATAGATCTGCTCATCGTATCAATTATTTTTTCCTTTTTTCAATAATATGCCTGTCAGAATACTTGGTACGGCTCCTTGTCTTGAAACCCTTGGCAGGCATTCCGCTGCGTGAGCGCGGGTGACCACCGGAGGCTCTTCCTTCACCGCCACCCATTGGATGGTCAACCGGATTCATTGCAACACCCCTGGTCCTTGGCCTGCGGCCGAGCCAGCGCTTGCGGCCTGCCTTTCCTGACCTCTCCTGGTTGTGGTCAGTGTTCGAAACAATTCCTATCGTGGCGCGGCATGCAGTGAGCACCATCCTGGTCTCTCCCGAGGGGAGCTTGATGATTGCATGCTTGCCGTCACGGGCAGCCAGCTGTGCAAAAGTACCTGCACTGCGGGCCAATGCTGCACCCCTGCCAGGCTTCAGCTCTATGTTGTGAACCAGGGTGCCGAGAGGAATGTCTTCAAGAAAAAGAGTGTTTCCAACCTCAGGGTGTGCCGTCTTTCCTGACATCACCTCCTGGCCAACCTTCAGACCGTTGGGAGCAATTATATACCTCTTCTCTCCATCTTCATAGGTAAGGAGGGCAATACGTGCCGAACGGTTCGGATCATATTCGATAGAAGTTACCTTAGCGGCAACACCGTCCTTGGTCCTCTGGAAATCGATCACACGGTACATTCTCTTGTGACCGCCACCGAGGTACCTCATGGTCCGCCTGCCGTCAACGTTCCTTCCTCCTGACTTCTTCAACGGTGCGAGCAAGGATTTCTCCGGCTTGTCACGGGTTACATCTTCAAAGTTACTCGTGATCTTATGTCTCTGGCCTGGTGTTACAGGCTTGATCTTTCTGACTGCCATATTAATTAAATGTTGCTGTAAAAGTCTATAGTCTCCCCTTTGGCGAGAGTGACAATAGCCTTTTTCGTTGCTGCCGTCCGGCCTTTTGTCACACCTGACCTGGTGTAGCGGGTTTTACTCTTGCCACCATAATTGATGGTGTTGACACTCTCTACATTGACCCCGTAAAGCCCCTCAACAGCCTTCTTGATCTGAAGCTTGTTGGCCTTACGGTTAACCAGGAAACCATACCGGTTGAACTTCTCGCCCTGGCTGGTCATTTTCTCGGTCACTATGGGTTTGATAAGTATTTCCATTTCTCTGCTCCTGGTTTATAATGTTGACTGCAAAACATCAACTACGCTCTCCGTCAGCACTAGAGTTGAAGCTTTCATAATTGTATAAGTGTTTAAATCACTGACAGTTATAACTTCAACTCCCTGCAAATTTCGAGATGACAAATATATATTATTATTTTGTTCCGGTAAAACAATGACTGATTTTTTATTCGGGAGGCTGAGGTTTGCGCTGATCCCGGCCATTTTCGAAGTCTTCGGAACATCAAATGAGAAGTCTTCCAGGATAATGATTTTGTTTTCTCTTGCCTTGTATGTAAGAGCTGATTTCCTGGCCAGTTCCTTTACCTTTTTGTTGAGTTTGAAGCCGTAGTACCGGGGTCTGGGGCCGAAGACGCGGCCACCGCCACGGAACTGAGGGTTCTTGATACTGCCGAAACGTGCTGTTCCGGTGCCTTTCTGTCTCTTGAGCTTGCGTGTGCTGCCCATGACCT
This sequence comes from Bacteroidales bacterium, assembly GCA_009881065.1. Lineage (GTDB taxonomy): Bacteria > Bacteroidota > Bacteroidia > Bacteroidales > VadinHA17 > SR-FBR-E99. The sequence continues at coordinate 23,340 of WXFE01000026.1, forward strand.
CTGCACGTTCCCTGGTTTTATGTGTGCCCTGTCTCTGGCCTGCCATATACTGTTTGGTATCAAGGTAAATAGCGTGGTCATTGGGTTCAATGCCGAAGATGGTCTCATTCAGGTTGACCTTTCTTCCGGTCTCTTTGCCGTCTATGTTAATTACTGCTACTTCCATCACTTTGTTATTATTACGTAACCACCTTTGGGGCCGGGTACGGCACCCTTGACGAGAAGCAGGTTTGATTCGGGTAAGATCTTAACGATCCTCAGTTCTGTTTCCTGCTGTTTTCCGCCTTTTTGTCCTGCCATCTTCATTCCGGGCATAACCCTTGACGGCCATGATGATGCGCCCAATGAACCGGGAGCCCTGAGCCTGTTGTGCTGACCGTGGGTTGAATCGCCGACACCGCCAAAGCCGTGACGCTTGATGACGCCCTGGAAGCCTTTTCCTTTGGTCCAGCCCCTGACATCAAGATATGTATCATCATTAAAGAGTTCAACTGTAATGACGTCGCCTCTCTTGTATTTGCCTTCCTCGAATCCGACAAACTCGGCAATCTTCCTCTTCGGGCCTGTGCCGGCCTTCTTGAAATGACCTATCTCAGCCTTGTTGCTTGCCTTTTCCTTCTTGTCGTCAAAACTGAGTTGCAAAGCCGAATAACCGTCTTTCTCCACAGTCTTGACCTGTGACACCACACACGGGCCCACTTCCAGGACTGTGCATGGAATGCTCTTTCCATCTTCATTGAAGACGGAGGTCATTCCAATCTTTTTTCCTATTAATCCCTGCATAATTCACTGTTTTTCCGGTTTCACACTTTTATTTCCACTTCCACTCCGCTGGGCAGCTCAAGCTTCATCAGAGCATCGATGGTTTTGGGTGTTGAGCTGTATATGTCGAGCAGGCGTTTGTACGAAGACAGTTGGAACTGCTCTCTTGATTTCTTGTTCACAAACGGTGAACGGAGCACCGTATAGATCCTCTTATGGGTGGGCAACGGTATGGGGCCGCTGACAACTGCACCCGTCGATTTGACCGTCTTGACAATCTTCTCAGCCGACTTGTCGACCAGGTTATGATCGTAAGACTTCAGTTTGATGCGGATTTTCTGACTCATCTCTGTTAAAAGTATTTTCCTGTTGTTACTTCAATAATTTTCTTCGCTAATTCTGCAGGCACCTCTTCAAAATGCGAGAACTCCATCGTTGATGTAGCCCTGCCCGAGGTAAGGGTACGCAGTACTGTAACGTATCCGAAGTTTTCTGCCAGAGGTACTTTTGCTTTAATTACCCTTGCACCTGCTTTCGATTCCATACCTTCCACCTTGCCTCTTCGCCTGTTGAAGTCGCCCACGACGTCACCCACGTATTCTTCGGGGGTGACAACCTCGGCGTTCATTACCGGTTCGAGCAGCACCGGGCGGCATTTGGCCGTCGCATTGCGGAAGGCCTGCCTGGCTGCAATCTCGAACGAGAGCGAATCTGAGTCAACCGGATGGTACGAACCGTCTTTGAGGATAACCTTCAGGCTGTCGAGGGGGAAACCGGCCAGCGGGCCATTTGTCATGGCCTCGCGGAATCCCTTTTCCACTGAAGGGATGTATTCCCCGGGCACATTGCCTCCCCTGATCTCGTTCACAAAGGTCAGTCCGGTAACACCATCGTCGGCTGGCATAATCTCCACGGTGATATCCGCGAATTTGCCCTTGCCGCCGGTCTGTTTCCTGAAGAGCTCCCTGTGTGTGCATGAGGTTGTGATAGCCTCCTTGTATGCCACCTGGGGCTTGCCCTGGTTGCATTCAACAAAGAACTCTCTCTTAAGACGGTCAATAAGGACTTCAAGATGCAGCTCACCCATGCCGCTGATGACTGTCTGTCCGCTGTCAGGATCTGTCTTCACCATGAAGGTGGGATCCTCGTCGGTAAGTTTGCCGAGTGCAATGGCCAGACGGTCAATATCAGCCTGTGTTTTTGGTTCAATGGCAATCCAGATAACCGGTTCCGGGAATTCCATTGATTCAAGCACCACCGGCTTGTGAATGGCACAGAGTGTATCTCCGGTCTTGAGGTCTTTGAATCCCACCGCTGCACATATGTCACCTGCATAGACGGTTTCAACGGGATTCTGTTTGTTTGCATGCATCTGGAAGAGACGGTTGATTCTCTCCCTCTTGCCGGTCCTGACATTGAGAACGGTGTCTCCTGCATTGAGGGTACCGGAATAGACCCTCATGAAGACCAGCCTTCCCATATAAGGATCGGTAGCAATTTTAAAGGCGAGAGCAGCAAAAGGCTCGTCAGGCTCAGGTTTGCGCATAACCTCCCGGTCATCGCGAGGGTCCCTCCCATTGATGGCACCCACGTCAATCGGTGAGGGCAGGTATGCCGCCACACCGTTCAGCAGGCGCTGTATCCCCTTGTTCCTGAAAGCGGCTCCGCAGAAAACGGGAACTATTACTCCCTCAACGGTTCTGCGGCGCAGTACTGCAATAAGTTCATCAGCAGTAATGCTCTCATGATCTTCAAGGTAACGTTCAAGGATAGAATCATCCATTTCGGCGCATGCCTCAACCAGCTTCATCCTCCACTCGGTTGCCTCCTCCTTCATAAAGTCAGGTATTGGCTTGATAGTGAAGTTCATGAGCGGGTCATCACTCTCCTCGAACATAATGGCATTCATCTCAACAAGGTCAATGATGCCATCGAAATTTTCCTCGGAACCGACAGGTATCTGCACAGGCACCGGGTGAGCCCCCAGCTTGTCCTTCATCTGCTGCACCACTCCGAAGAAATCGGCACCGGAGCGGTCCATCTTGTTGACAAATGCTATTCGCGGCACATTGTATTTATTGGCCTGCCTCCAGACGGTCTCGCTCTGGGGTTCAACGCCGCCAACAGCGCAGAAGACCGCCACAGCACCGTCAAGTACGCGCAGAGACCTCTCAACCTCCATGGTGAAGTCTACGTGCCCCGGCGTGTCAATGAGGTTGATCTTGTAGAGCTGATCCCGGTATTTCCAGAATGTGGTAGTGGCAGCTGATGTGATAGTGATCCCTCTCTCCTGCTCCTGCACCATCCAGTCCATGGTGGCATTGCCGTCATCGACTTCGCCAATGCGGTGCACACGGCCCGTGAAATAGAGAATGCGCTCGGAAGTTGTAGTCTTCCCGGCATCAATATGGGCCATTATGCCAATGTTCCTGGTATGTTTGAGATCGCTGTTCATTCTCTGCTCCCGGCTAACCACACTTAAAGGTTATCAGAACCTGAAATGGGCGAATGCCTTGTTGGCTTCGGCCATACGGTGGGTATCCTCTTTTTTCTTGTATGCGCCGCCTTCATTGTTGTAGGCAGCCATAACCTCTGCTGCCAGTTTCTCGGCCATGCTGCGGCCTGTGCGCTTACGCGCGAAGAGAATAAGGTTCTTCATGCTGATGCTCACCTTGCGGTCAGGACGTATCTCGAGGGGCACCTGGAAAGTGGCACCACCAACCCTGCGGCTTTTAACCTCGACGTGCGGAGTGATATTGTCAAGAGCCTGTTTCCAAATCTCGAGAGGGCTCTTCTCCACGTTTTTCATCTTCTCGCCGACAATATCCAGTGAGTCATAGAATATCCTGAAGGCAACGGTTTTTTTACCATCGTACATCAGGTTATTGATGAAACGGGTAACGTACGGATCGTTGAATTTCGGGTCCGGTAGGAGGATCCTTTTCTTTGGTTTCGCCTTTCTCATATCTTGAATCCTTTAACTGTTACTTCTTTGGTCTTTTTGTTCCGTATTTTGACCTTCTCTGCTTGCGGCCATCAACACCGGATGTATCAAGTGCGCCACGGACAAGGTGGTAGCGGACACCCGGGAGGTCTTTTACCCTTCCGCCCCTGATAAGCACTATGGAGTGCTCCTGCAGGTTGTGTCCTTCACCCGGGATGTAGGCATTGACCTCTTTCTGGTTGGTCAGCCTTACCCTGGCAACTTTTCTCATGGCTGAGTTAGGTTTCTTGGGCGTGGTAGTATATACGCGAACACATACTCCCCTGCGCTGCGGGCATGAGTCAAGAGCAGGTGCCTTGCTCTTGTCTGCCAGCTTCTTGCGGCCTTTTCTTACTAACTGCTGAATTGTTGGCATACTCTTTCTTAATTAATTTTCTTTT
>WXFE01000027.1 GCA_009881065.1 Bacteroidales bacterium
GCCAGGGCATCACAGGAAGCATCCCTTTCACCGGCACCGGCAACACAAAGACCCAAACCCCCTGTGACCGGTGATGAACCCAAAAAGGTTTCCATAAAAAGCATCATTGAAGATGCAAAGTCCCGGGATGCCATTGTCAGTGAACCACAGCCAGATACCATATTGACCTTCCCTGACAACGAGTTCACCACGGAGGAGTTTCATGAGGTATGGGCCAGCTTCGCCGAAGAAATAAGGGAGGAGAGCCCAAGGATATCTGTGACACTCTCTTCAGTGACACCTGAACTGCTTGCCGACAAGACTATACTGCTGAAGCTTGACAACCTGACCCTCAAGGAGAGTTTTGATGATAATTTCAGACAGCGACTTGAGGGTCACCTGCGGCGGGCACTCCGGAACGGCTCCATCAGGCTTCAGACCATCGTGGAAGCCACCGACAGGGGAGAAATACTCTACTCACCTGAACAGAAGTTCAATCACCTGGCAGAGAAGAATCCGGCTCTCAGGGAACTGAAGAGAACATTCAACCTCGATTTTGAATAGAGACTTAACAGAAGAGCGTGAGTGCCAGAAAAGATAAAAACCAGGCTGACAACAGTCAGATAACCCCCGTGAATGACCCGGTAGCCGACTCGCGACTGGGAGCGCTTGCCGGCGGGATCGCACATGACCTCAATACAGTAATTACCACTATATACGGATACAGTGAGATGGCGCTTGAGGGCCTTGCCGACTCCCCTGAGGCTGCCGAAAACGTCCGGAGAATCATAGGAGCAGCCGACAGGGCCAGGATGCTTACACGTCAACTTCTTGACCTGAGTCGTCAGGCAGCCCGTGAGAAGGTGCCGGTCAGGGTGGCTGCGGTGCTTGATGATACCATTGATTTTATCAGGCCATCAGTTCCGGAGGGAATACGCATATTGCGCCGGGTGACTGCCCATGACGCATATGTAAATGCCGTGCCTGACCAGCTCTTCAGGGTTTTTTTGAACCTGACAATGAATGCTGTTCAGGCGATGACACCAAAAGGAGGGACCCTGACAGTCACCATCGGCTGCCGCGAAGATGAAACGGGTATTCACCAGGGTGACCAGTGCAGGGAACTGCACATCCGCTTCAGCGATACCGGAAAAGGGATGGATAAAGCGTTGCAGCAGGAGGTATTCAAGCCTTTCGTCTCGGCCGGCAAGGAGCATGGAACAGGTCTTGGCCTGTCAGTTGTTGCAGATGCAATCAGGGAGTTGGGAGGTACCATCACCGTCAGTTCAGAACCCGGTGTGGGGAGTGCTTTTGATATTATCATACCCGGTGCATTTTTTGGCACTCTCCCTGAAAAACATTAACTTGCGCCGCCGGAACAGCACTGAAATCATATGGCAGGAGTAATGATAGTTGAGGATGATTCCGCCCTGCGCGAACTGCTCAGGGATGCCCTCGAAAAACGCAAGTATACGGTTATTGCTGCTGCTGACGGAAAGGAGGCACTGGCAAAATTCCGCCCCTCAATAGTTGACCTTGTGATTACTGACCTCCTGATGCCGGAGGAGGACGGGCTGATGGTGATAATGAAGATTCGTGAAATCAAGCCGTCAACCAAAGTGATAGCCATCAGTGGAGGAGGGATGGCAGGCCCGGGAAGCTATCTGATGATGGCCAGCAAACTGGGAGCCGACGCAGTGATATCCAAACCATTCCTTCCATCAGAACTGGTAATGAAAGTAAAGGAACTTCTGGAGTAAACATTATCATTCCTGGATTGTTTCTTGGAAAGAAGAACCAATAAACAGATAAAACTATGTTGACAAAAAAAATTGAAGATCTCTGCAACAGGCAGATCGAAAGAGAAGGGTACTCGTCAAACCTCTATCTTGCCATGGCTTCATGGGCAGAGACAAAAGGGATGTCAGGTATTGCAGAATGGCTCTATGCACAGGCTGAGGAGGAGAGAGCACATATGCTGAAGTTTTTCAGATATGTAAATGAGCGTAACGGTACTGCCATTGTGCCCGAATTCAAGAAGCCCCCGGTGAAATACAAGGGCATCCCCGAATTGTTCGACGAGGTGCTTAAACATGAGAAGTTCATTAGTGCCAGCATCAACGAGGTGCTGGAGGCAGCCATAGCTGACAAGGATTATGCAACAGTCAACTGGATACAGTGGTTCGTTGATGAACAGGTTGAGGAAGAGAGCAGCGCCCAGATGATCATAGACAAGATCAAACTTGCAGGTGAACACGGCATTTACTTCCTTGACCGTGACATCATGAACTTCAGGGGTGAATAGCAGATCGCTGACAAAAGAGACAATAAAAACCGGGACAGCCCCCGGTTTTTTTATGGCTTGCAGCTCCCCCGGTTTATACTCTTGTGAGCCCTGCGGACTGACAACATCTCATCTGATGAACCTTTCTCCCACAAGGAACCATAAAATGTATTATTTTTACAACTGTTTTTAAATAGACGGTAAATGAGCATCATTAACAAAGTCCTCTCCCTGTTCCTCGGAAACAAGGAGGAACGTGACCTCAAGGAAATCAATCCGTTCGTTGATAAGATACGGAAGGAGAGCGCCCTGATCTCTGCACTTTCCAATGATGCCCTCCGTGACAGGACAGCAGCACTCAAACAGGAGATACAGGACCATATCGCGGCTGAGGAGAAGGAAATTGCCGATCTGAGGGCCGAAGCGGAAAATGAAGAAGATGTCTACCGGAAGGAAGAACTCTATAACCATGTTGACAAACTGGTAAAAGAGGTTCTCGAAAAGATCGAAGAGAAGCTCGACGAAATTCTTCCCGTGGCATTCGCCATAGTAAAGGAGACAGCACGCCGCTTCAAGGAGAACGAGGTGCTTGAGGTGACCGCCAGGGAGTGGGACCGCAACCTTGCTGCCACACGCCCCTCAATTACCGTAGAGGGAGATAAGGCATACTGGAAAAACCGCTGGATGGCAGGAGGAAATGAGATTGTATGGGACATGGTACACTATGATGTCCAGCTCATTGGCGGGGTGGCACTGCACAAGGGTAAGATTTCCGAGATGGCCACTGGTGAGGGCAAGACCCTCGTGGCCACACTGCCGGTGTTCCTTAACGCCCTGGCAGGGAAAGGCGTCCACATAGTCACGGTAAATGATTACCTGTCGAAACGTGACTCCGAATGGATGGGGCCGCTGTATGAGTTCCACGGGCTTTCAGTAGACTGCATTGACAAGCATGAACCCAACTCGAATGCACGACGCAAGGCATACAACTCTGACATCACTTTCGGGACCAACAACGAATTCGGATTTGACTACCTCCGTGACAATATGGCAGTAAACCCTGAAGACCTGGTTCAGAGGAAACATCACTACGCCATAGTTGACGAGGTAGACTCCGTACTCATCGATGATGCCCGTACGCCCCTTATCATATCCGGCCCCACCGCCAAGAGTGATACCTCACAGTTCGACGAGTACAAGTTCAAGGTGGAGAAGCTGGTAAATGCACAGCGTAAACAGGTGACCCAACTGCTTGCCGACTCCAAGAGGCTTATCACCCAGGGCGACAACGAACAGGGTGGCCTGCTCCTTCTGAGAGCCTACAAGGGCCTCCCGAAGAACAGTGCTCTCATAAAGTACCTGAGTGAAGAAGGGGTGAGAACACTGCTCCAGAAGACAGAAAACTTCTACATGCAGAACAACTCCAAGGAGATGCCTAAAGTTACAGAGGAACTGTTTTTCGTCATCGACGAAAAGGCAAACTCCATCGAGCTGACTGAAAAGGGACATGACCTGATTTCAACATCAGTTGAGGACTCCAGCTTCTTTGTTCTGCCGGATGTCGGAAGTAAGGTAGCTGACATCGAAAGAACAATCATTGACGAGAATGAAAGAAGGAAGGCCAAGGATGAACTCCTGCAGGAGTTTGCGGTCAAGTCAGAGCGCGTCCATACCATGACCCAGCTGATGAAGGCTTATACCCTCTTCGAGAAGGATGTGGAGTACGTGGTCATGGATAACAAGGTTAAGATTGTTGACGAGCAGACGGGTCGAATCCTTGAGGGACGCCGTTATTCAGACGGCCTCCATCAGGCTATCGAGGCAAAAGAAAACGTGAAGATTGAGGCCTCCACGCAGACCTATGCCACCATCACCCTGCAGAATTACTTCAGGATGTACCACAAGCTGGCAGGCATGACCGGTACTGCCATTACCGAAGCAGGTGAGTTCTGGAATATATACAAGCTTGATGTGGTGGTCATCCCTACCAACGTCCCGGTTATCAGGAATGACCATGAGGACCTTGTCTACAAAACCAAGCGCGAGAAATACAATGCGGTCATCGATGAGATACTGAAGCTTCACAAGGCAGGCAGACCAGTTCTGGTGGGTACTACTTCTGTTGAAATATCCGAATTGCTGAGTCGCATGCTCAAGATGAAGGGGCTGAAACACAACGTGCTGAATGCCAAGTTGCACCAGCGTGAGGCAGACATAGTTGCGGAGGCAGGAAAGAGCGGTACCATAACAATTGCCACAAACATGGCAGGTCGTGGTACTGACATCAAGCTAACCCCGGAAGTGAAGAGAGCAGGCGGACTTGCAATCATTGGCACAGAAAGGCATGAGTCACGGCGCGTTGACCGTCAGCTGAGGGGCCGCGCAGGCCGACAGGGTGACCCCGGATCATCACAGTTCTTCGTCTCGCTTGAGGATGACCTGATGCGCCTGTTCGGATCGGAAAGGATATCAGGTATCATGGACAAACTGGGCCTGAAGGACGGAGAGATGATACAGCATCCCATGATCACCAAATCAATAGAAAGAGCCCAGAAAAAGGTGGAGGAGAATAACTTCGGCATCAGGAAGAGGTTGCTGGAGTATGATGATGTGATGAACTCTCAGAGGGAGGTCATCTACAGCAAGCGCCGACATGCACTTCTCGGTGAAAGACTCAGTGTTGATATTGCAAACATGATGTATGACGTGACAGAGAATGTAGTCAATACATATAAGGATGTGTCTGATTTTGAGGAATTTCAGTTTGCCCTGATCAGGACTCTTTCGATTGACTCGCCGATTGCGAAGGCTGAATTCACTAAAAACAGCAACGAAGAAGTTGCAGATACCGTATATGAAAAGGTGCTTGAGGCCTACCGGCGCAAGAGCGAGATCATATCCGCAACGGCATATCCGGTGCTTAAGGATGTCTATGAACGGATGTCAGCTACCTATGAGAACGTGGTTGTACCCATCTCTGACGGAGTCCGTACCTACAATGTCATCACCAACCTCAAGGCTGCCGTTGAGAGTCAGGGCAGAGAACTGCTCCGTTCATTCGAAAAGACTTCCGTACTGGCCACTATCGATGACGCATGGCGTGAACACCTGAGGGAGATGGATGATCTCAAACAGTCGGTACAGAATGCCACCTACGAACAGAAAGACCCGCTGCTTATATATAAGTTCGAATCATTTGAGCTGTTCAAGACTATGATTAACGAGGTGAACCAGGATGTGGTCAGTCTCCTGATGAAGGGCACAATTCCTGCTGCCGCCTCAACGGACAACGTACGGGAAGCCCACCGTCGCAGACAGACAGACATGAGCAGAATGAGAACCCAGAAGAGCGATTATGACAGCTACAGCAGCAGCGGGGGCGGCTCGCCCGAACAGAGACAGAAGCAGATGGCTCCTGTGAGAGTGGAAAAGAAAGTAGGCAGGAATGAACCGTGCCCGTGCGGAAGCGGGAAAAAATACAAACACTGTCACGGTCAGGGTGCTGCTAATTCAGCAGGCCTGTAGAGCTGTAATCCTTCACCCGCAGATGATGATTATGCTGGTGGCCGGAGCTTGGCTGCCCCG
>WXFE01000028.1 GCA_009881065.1 Bacteroidales bacterium
CGGCTGGTGCTGCTGATTATGCCCGTGTCCTGGGGCTCCCGATAAGTGACAGGTAATGCATTGCCTGATCAATGAACAATGCAATGCTGAAAGGCTTCGGCGCCCTGATCATAAGATCATAGGGTGCATTCTCCGGCTCATCAGTCAGATCCGGACCCACCTTCATCGGCGCTGCTGAAAGTGCGGCAAGTGCACTGAGCTGAAAGAGAGAAGAGGGATTGACATCTATGAGCAGGTCATATTTCGTTTCAAGAAACTTATTTGCGTCACCGGAAACCGGGAGGTAAGCCCAGTTGAGATCGGCTTTCCTCAGGAATTTCATGTATGACAGACCGGTAAGCTTGTCGGGAACATCTCTGCCAGGAATCCATGCGATCACCTCAACACTCTTCCCGCTCTCTGAAAGCTGCCTTTTGAGAGCCGCCAGATGCTGGAAATCATTCTCATAGGAGGCATCCCACAATATTCCTATCTTCCTGACCCCGTCAAGGCTGAAATCCTGCTTCATCCTTCTCAGCGCCCCAAGGCGCCTGTGAAGCATCATCCTGCCGGCTTTTAACCTTAAATTGACAAAGAATCCCATAAGAGTGCAAACCTACAAAATTTTTAGCTTACGAAAATTATCAGGTATATCTTTATGTATCATTTTGATAAACTCCTCCTCTGTGATTACAGGAATGCCCAGCGAAGCGGCTTTTGCCCTTTTTGCCGGTCCCATATCGCTTCCTGCCACCACGAAGGAGGTGTTTCCCGAGACTGACCCCGCATTTTTGCCTCCCGCGGCTTCAATGGCTGCCCTGATACCCTCACGGGTAAAGTGCTCGAAGGTACCGCTCACCACTATCGTTTTACCGGTAAGCGGTCCGGAGGATGTAACTGTCTGAACGGCTCCCCCGAAGGTCATTCCTGCCGCCTTCAGCCGCCTTATTATCTCTCTGTTGTCTTCATCTGAAAAGTACTCACGCACGCTGGCACTGATACGCGGACCTATATCGGGAAGCGCCAGCAACTCCTCTTCAGTAGCCTCCATAAGGCTCTCTATATCAGGGAATGCCGTGGCCAGTGTTTTCGCCACAGTCTCGCCAACGTGCCTTATACCCAGGGCAAAGAGTTTCCTGTTCCACGGTGCGGAGAGTGAGGCGGCAAGTGACGCAAGGATGTTGGAAGCGGATTTGTCACCCATCCTGTCAAGTGACGCAAGCTGTTCATGTTTAAGATCATACAGGTCAGCCACATTGTGAATGAGGCCATTTGACCATATCAGTTCCACTGTCTCTTCGCCAAGGCCCTCTATATCCATCGCCTTGCGTGAGACGAAATGGATGATACGCCGGGTGATCTGTGGCGGACAGTGCAGGTAGTTGGGGCAGTAGTGGTTGGCTTCACCCTCGTTGCGTACCAGAGGTGTGGAGCATTCAGGACATTTATCGGGGAATGTTACAACGGCCGCATCACCGGCACGCTGCCCGGCATCAACAGCAACAATCTTGGGGATGATCTCGCCGCCCTTTTCAATTATAACAGTGTCACCATAGTGAAGCCCCAGGAGTTCTATCTGGTCACTGTTATGCAGCGATGCGCGCTTTACGGTTGTCCCCGCAAGCTGCACGGGACGAAGATTGGCAACGGGGGTGACATTCCCTGTTCTCCCCACCTGGAAATCAACTGATAGCAGCTCCGTGACAGCCTGCTCCGCGGCATATTTGTATGCTATGGCCCAGCGGGGCGATTTGGCAGTGCTCCCCAGAAGCCGCTGTGCTTCAAGTGAGTTGACCTTTACTACCACACCGTCAGTGTCATAAGGGAGATCTTTTCGTTCACTCTCCCACTTTCTGATAAAGCTCAGCACCCCATCCATTCCGCTGCAGCGTTCCATGATGTCAGGAGTACGGAAACCCCACGACCTGGC
>WXFE01000029.1 GCA_009881065.1 Bacteroidales bacterium
GTCTGAAGCTCATTCAGCAGCAGGTCAAATTCAAAGTCAGTTATAACAGGTTGATTGAGAACATAGTATCTGTGGTTATGTTCATCAATTGTTTTCCTTAGTTCTTCAACCCTTCGTTTAGCGTCAGAAAGCTTCATAATGAGATCCGGGAAGATATTTGTAATGATGATTTAACTCCAGACTCCGGGTATTTTGGTTCCGCATGAGCATTTTCCACCGGAAATGGACTGTGAAACTACTCTGAATCCACTTCTGTCCACCACTTTCTTTCCGCACGACGGGCAGATGGTGTCATCATTTCCTGCCGCGGGAAGATTCCCGGTATATACATATTTGATCCCGGCAGCCTTTGCTGTCTCTGTTGCCTTTGTCATTGTTGCGGCAGGAGTGGGCGGAAGGTGCTCCAGCTTATACTGAGGGTGGAAACGGCTGAAATGGAGCGGAGTGTCAGCGAATCCGTTCTCAGCCAGCCAGTCGCACAACTGCCTGATCTCATTGGGTTTGTCAGTCCACCCCGGAACAATCAGGTTGGTGATCTCCAGCCAGACACCCTCGTCACGGTATGTTTTGAGGCTGTCAAGAACGGGTTGCAGCCTGCCACCTGAGAGTTTCAGATATGTGCTGTCACTGAATGATTTGAGATCTATATTGGCAGCGTCAATATAGCGGCAGAGCTGTCTGAGCGGCTCCCTGTTGATATAACCGTTTGATACCATTATGTTCTTTATTCCCTTCTCCCTTGCCAGCCTGGATGTTTCGTAGACGTATTCATAGAAGGTTACAGGCTCGGAATAGGTATAGGCAATAGACCTGCATCGTCCGGCGGCAGCCTGTGTCACCACATCAGCGGGCGGCAGGTTATAATTCCTTGTCTTTTCCGGTGTTGTCTGCGAGATGGTCCAGTTCTGGCAGTTGAGGCATGCCAGGTTGCATCCGGCAGTGGCTATCGAAAAAGTGGTGGTGCCCGGGAGGAAATGGTACAGAGGTTTCTTTTCCACCGGGTCTATGTTTACAGCGCACGGGTTGCCATAAGCCAGTGTATAAAGCTTTGATTTCCTGGCAATACGGTTGCGGCAATCACTCAGTTCACCATCCTTGAGGGTGCACTCGTTGGGACATATCAGGCAAACCACACCCCTGGGGCCACTCTCCTGGAACATGGCCAGTTTCTCTCCCGGCGCCACTCTCATGGCTCCCGCAGGAAAGGGGGCAAAAAAGCCTGCAGCAAGGGCAAGAGAACCCCTCCTTGCAAAACTCCTCCTGGAAATCTTATTTTTGTTGTCGTTCAATCTGTTATGGATTCTGTCGCCAAATGTAAATCTACGCTTTTCCCGTCACAGATGCAACTATGCCTGAAAGCAAAATGAAGAGTGCAAGGATAAAACAGCTGTTTGCCGTTCCCGCCAGCGGGACAAGCAGGGTTGCAACAGTGAGGTAACCGAGGGCAGAGCCTGCCATGTCAGCTGAGTAGACAATGCCTGTGACCCGTCCTTCCGGGTGTGATGTCAGTATCCTGTAAATTGCACCTGTGACAATTCCTGCCGCAGGCAGCATAACGAAGATGAATGTCAGCACCGGGCCGGAGGATGATACTGTAAGAGCAGGCGCCAGAAATCCCGTCAGGGTGAATATCCCTGTCAGGATAAGAACACATATCTTCAGGCTCTTAAGCCCCAGCCGTTCACCAAGTGTAGCGCCCGCTGCCAGTCCGGCCATCAGAAGCGTCAGGATGACAGATGTCAGAATGTAGATGTTCCCTGCGGTCATCTGGAGAATGAAGATCAATATCATACCGAATCCTGCCAGTCCGGCTGAGGAAGCGAACATGGCCTGTCCGCCCCTTGAAATAAAGGCAAAGGGGATTATCATCAGCAGCACCAGCAGGGTGATAATGCCTCCCTTCATTCCCATCCGCTCCAGTGAAAGGATGTTCGAGAAGAGGGATATTACAGGCCGCAGAGCTGTATTCATCCCTGCATTCCTGTCGACATTTGACATTATCTGTTCGCTCTTCGTTTTTATCTCATTGTCATCCAGGTAGTCGCCGTTAACATAGCTGGTTCCGATCCCGTGCTGCCCGGCAAGCTGCACCACTGCATTGCTGACCGGGGTGTCGGAGGCCACGGCGTAGAGCATCGAGCCCGGGATGAGCGTTACATGCCTGAATACGTCAGAGAGTGCGTTGAAGAAGGGTGAAAACCCCCTTCTGTAACTCTCCGGTGAATAGTTGAACCATGGCATCGGGGTACACATGAAGAGACCTTCAGGCGAAAGCTGTTCCCTCACCATCCGGAAGTATTCCACGGTGTAGAAACGGTCAACTGACAGCGTTGAAGGGGGAGGTATCAACTGGATTATTGCATCAAAGGTTCCGATATCAGCCCTCAGGAAGGCCATCGGGTCATCACGGACCACCCTTACCCTCATCTGGCCGCAGAGTGTGTCACTCACCCCTTCAGCCGCAATGAGGCCGGGGTCCATCTCCAGGTAGGTCAGTTCACCGATACTGTACTTTATCAGCTCAGGCAGGTGCCTCCTCAGTCCGCCCGAGACAAGCAACACCCTGTTATAGCTCTGGCGCTGCAGCAGGGCATAATGAATGTTCTCCTCGGCTGAAATAACGTCGCCGGGGAAAAAGACCGGCCTGTGGTCATAATAGACGGTGCGTTCGCCGCTGTAGACACCCGTAGTGATGTTCCCGAAGGGTGTGTCGATGCTCTTTTCGGCTTTGACGCCTCGCAAGAGAAGGCTTCTTATCGCCGCATCAGGCGGGAAGATGAAAAGCAGGGTGGCTGTGACGGCCATTGCAGCAGCTACTGCTATCTTTATCCTGCCCCGGTAACCGAGGAACCATGTTGCAAATGCCACTGCCATCGCCAGGATGACCAGGTAGAGCTGATAGTTGGGTATCCTGATGGTCACCGTCAGCGCCGTCAGCACACCTGCCGCTACTGATCCGATCATCTCGGCGGTGAAACTGTTTCCTGCCCGGGCAATACCTGCAGCATTCCTGATCACCGATATGCGCACGAATATGAGCGCCGAGACAAACGTCACGGGCGTCACGCTGACAGCCAGAATCACCAGTGCCTGCAGAAAGGACGGTGTCTGGCCGGGGGTGAGGATTATCTGGTTCATCATCAGGAAACAGAGCGGGGCAAGGGCAGTGCCGGCAAGCAGCGTCCATACCATCCTCCGCATGGAGGTAATGACCGAACAGCTTCCGGTCACGGCGCCGCCGGCTGCAATGATAAGCCACAGCCAGAGAAAGAGGCCCGCCATCGCTTCCGTGCCGCCACCAAGTATGGCAGCCTCCCGTAAAAGTATGAACTGCGATGCCGAGCTTACAAAGCCCGTCAGCAGCAGCAGCGGCCTGAGTCCTGTAGCATCAGTCCCCGCATCCGGCTGCACTGCGGCATGAACCACGTTATTTTCGCGTATGCGCGACCTGCGGAAATAATAGCCCAGGTGCCATGAGAGATGAATGAAAGATGCAAATACCATTGCGATGCCTGTCTCTACATGCCAGTGCAACAGCGACTCCGCAAAAGAGATCTCCCACCGGTAGGTGATGCGCAGCGCCAGGAAGAGACCGAAAAGGCCGGCAATGAGAAAGGTGAAGAGCAGTATCCAGTTCCAGAAACGACGATGCGACTGCCTGGGGGTGAACCCAAAACATGAGAGGTAGAGTGAAAAAAGGTAGATGACCAGGAGGGTCACCCCTATAGGCACAACATGATAGGTCATTTCTGCTCCTGTTCTCCGAAGACATAGGCTTCATAGACAAATATCTCCGTCTCTTTATCTTTCCAGCCGTCCCAGCCTATGCCAGCCTTGTCACGGGCGCAGTACCCGAGGAACTGCTCCACGGTCCAGCCCCGCTCAGTGGCCACCTGAGGCAACAGGGTTCCTGACCGGAAGCCTTTTTTGATATAGATGCCGTGCCGGCCGATCTTTATTTCGTTGATACTGTTTATTTTTTTCATTGGTCCGAGAACCGAAATCTCCAGGCTAACGGAAGGGTATTCGGCTTTCGTCAGCGCCGGGAACCTGGGATCACCAAAGGCTGCCTCCGTGGCCATGGCACCTACCACCTCCCACAGGGGATCAGGTGAGGTGAACCGTCCGATGCATCCCCTGAGCTCACCCTTTATGGTCAGTGTAACGAATGCTCCCAGCGGCTCCCTGAGCCTGGGCGTCAGCCTGCCTGCATCCACCGGAACAGGTTTGCGATGGTTCAGCCTCGCTGTAATGGCTTCCCTCGCTGTGCCAAGCAGGATCTTTTTCTCTGCTGCCGTCAGTGTGAATGATTCAGGTGCGGAACTCTTCTTCTCTGTTGCCGTCTGTGTGAGGGATTCAGGTGCAGAACCCTTCTTCTCCAGTACTATTGCGTTGTAACCCACAACCTCATCCTTCGAGCCCACCCTGGCATCACCTGAGTTGGTGTATTCAACGTTTCGGAACTTCAGTCCCTTGTCCTTCTCAGCCATATAGAGCAGTACCGCTCCTGCTGGCCATCCACACATGGCCGTGGCCAGGTTGTCAACACCCGAAGCCTCTATATTCCTTATGGTGCGGATAAAAGCCTCGGCATCACCCTTGACTATGGCATCACTGGCAAGCTTGTCGACACGCCTGGCATCTTCATAGGAGGGATAATGCGAGAAATCACTGCTGATTACAAACAGGTTGCGGTCATTGAACCACGGCTGCAGTCCCAGGGCTACCGCCTTCAGAACTGTGGTGTTCCTGGTGCCTATCAGTATCGGAACGATAGTCGGAGGCTTCTTGAAATGATACTGTATGAATGGCAGTTGCACCTCTAGCGAATGCTCCGGACCGTGAGCCTCATCCTTTGCGATGAACCACTTGTTTGTTGACCTGAGCCTTTCACCAATCTCCCTGTTGACTCTCAGCGTTCCCAGCGGAGTGATAAGGTTCCCGGAACTGAATACCGCTGCACCCTCAAAGGCATAGCGGTGACTGACACCGATAAGGAAGATGTTGTCATATACAGCCTCACCCGGTATGGCGGCATAACCTGCCGCTGCCGTATGCCCTGAATATACATAGCCGGCATGGGGTACAATTATGGCCCTCACCTTCACTCCTGCATCAGGCTTCCTGAATGATGCGAAATATCCTGAAAGTTCACTCCTGAGCCTCTCGCTGCCGGATGGATAGAAACTTCCTGACACAACCGGCTTCCTGTCATTTCCCTGTCCGAATATATTCATTAGCGGAAAAATTAAAATTACGAGGATACTACTAACCCTTTTCATAGCAAAAGCAGTTATATCCCGTAAAGTTAAACGAAAAACCGATAAAACCCAGGTTGACCCTGTCAGATGAGAACGATATTCTCTTTCAGTATGTTACCCTCTTCATCAACTCCATAGAGCCTGATGCCAACACTGCAGGTGGCATCAGCGGTGACATCCAGGAACGGGGAGAGAGATTCCCTTACATCCTCTTCACCCATTGAATCATATTCTTCGATGTCAAAATAGAGATGCACGAACAGTATATGATCACTCTTCCTGATTTTCGTCAGTACTTTCAGAATCTTACCCATCCATATGACAGACGAGGTATTGAAGTAATCAACGTTGAATTTCAGATTCGTGCTCTCAGCCGGACTTTTGGCATAGTCTGACGCCCATTTGTATAACGGTTCAAAGAAACCTGAAGCGTTTTCCGGCAATGATTTGCCTGTGAATGTCAGACTTCCGGTGGCTGCGTTAAAACTTACCTGCGGTGTTTTAACGGTAGCCTCAATTCGAATATCCTGCAGTTTTCCCATAAGATTATGATTCCTTCCCTGTTAGGGCACAATTGCCCGATTGTTGAAGCTAAAGGTAACCTGTTTTTTTGAGGATGCCGGAGTATTCGTCAAAAAATAATTAACAGTTATCAAGTTTTTTGAACAATTCATCATCATCCTGTCTGAGGATCAATTACCGGATGCTGAAAACAACTATTATGCTATCTTTGCAGCCATAATTGAAAGAGGATGGATACGTTGCTCAGATCCGGGATAAAAGAGGCTGTCAGAACACTTTACAGTGTTGTGGCTGATGATGATCTCCTGCAGATACAGAAGACCAGGAAGGAATTTGAGGGCGACTTTACCCTTGTGGTCTTCCCGCTTTCTAAAATTTCCCGCCGGTCACCCGAACAAACAGCAGGGGAGATAGGCGACTACCTCACGGAGAAGATCAGCGCAGTAAGTGGCTACAATGTGATCAGGGGATTCCTGAACCTGACCATATCACCGGCAGAATGGGGCAGACGACTTGATGAGATGCACGCTGACACCGGCTATGGTTTTTCACAGCCCGGACAGGATGCCGAAACCGTCGTCATCGAATTCTCATCGCCGAATACCAACAAGCCGCTGCATCTGGGCCATATACGCAACAACCTGCTCGGTTTTTCCCTCTCAAGAATAACAGGTGCGGCAGGAAACAGGGTCATAAGAACCAATATCGTCAATGACCGCGGTATCCATATCTGCAAATCAATGCTCGCCTGGCAAAAGTACGCCAAGGGACGCACTCCCCTCTCCGAAGGGATTAAAGGTGACCATTTTGTGGGTGACTACTATGTTCTGTTTGAAAAAAAACTGAAAGAGCAGGCAGCAGAGCTTGTGGCAGCAGGAACTACCCCCGAAGAAGCACGCGAAAATGCACCGCTGATGCAGGAAGCCCGACGCCTTCTCCTGAAATGGGAGGCAGGCGACCCGGAAACGGTGCAGCTATGGCAGATGATGAACTCCTGGGTATACGAAGGCTTCGACGTAACATACAGGGCGCTTGGCGTGGAGTTTGACAAAATATACTATGAGTCGGATACTTACAAAGTCGGAAGGGAAATAGTGCTTCGCTCACTTGAGCAGGGAGACCTGATCCGCAAGGAAGACGGTTCAGTCTGGATCGACCTCACCGAAGAGCGGCTCGACCAGAAGCTCCTGCTCCGGTCTGACGGCACCGCGGTCTATATGACACAGGACCTGGGCACCGCAGTCATAAGATACGATGATTACCACTTTGACCACCATATCTACGTGGTGGGCAATGAACAGAACTACCACTTCCAGGTGCTGACACTGGCGCTGCAGAAAATGGGATACGAATGGGCACGCGGACTGCACCACTTCTCCTACGGAATGGTAGAGCTCCCCGAAGGAAAGATGAAGTCGCGCGAAGGTACCGTGGTTGACGCTGATGACCTCATCCGGGAGATGATTGCCACAGCCGCCGTGATGTCACAGGAGCTTGGCAAGCTTGATGGTTACAGCCAGGATGAAAAGGATAATATCTGCAGGCAGATAGGATTGGGAGCCCTGAAGTACTTTATCCTGAAGGTTGACCCGAAGAAAAACATGACCTTCAACCCGCAGGAGTCAATCGACTTTAATGGCAATACAGGCCCCTTCATACAATATACATGCGCCAGGATAAGGTCAGTAATGAAAAAAGCTGAGACAACCGGGCTGGCAGACAGTTCGGATGCGGTTGAAGGAGTAATTCCCAATCCCAAGGAGATCTGTGTGATAAAACTGCTGAATGATTTCCGGCAGATTGTGCCTGAAGCAGCACGGGAACTGAGTCCTGCCCTGATCGCCAACTACTGTTATGACCTGGCCAGGGAATTCAACCAGTTTTATCATGATTACTCTATCCTTGGTGAAGAGGACAAAAACAGACGCAACTTCCGCCTCCGGCTGTCGGAACTGACCGGAAGGGTGCTGGAGAAAGGGCTCTACCTGCTGGGTATCGAGGCTCCTGAAAGAATGTAAAATATATATTATCAGATAATTATGTTTGAAAGCCTCAGTGAAAGACTGGAACGCTCCTTCAAGATTCTGAAGGGAGAAGGGGTGATCTCTGAAATCAATGTTTCCGAAACTCTCAAGGATGTGCGCAGAGCGCTTCTTGATGCTGACGTTAACTTCAAGATAGCCAAACAGTTTACTGATACCGTCAAGCAGAAGGCGATGGGTCAGAATGTGCTTAAGTCAGTCAAGCCGTCACAGATGATGATCAAGATCGTGCATGATGAGCTGATTGAGCTGATGGGAGGGGAGAAGAGCGACATCAACATCAGGGCAAATCCTTCGATAATCTTGATCGCCGGACTTCAGGGAAGCGGTAAGACCACCTTCAGCGCCAAGCTGGCCAGGTTTCTGAAGAGCAAGAGGGGCAAGCACCCGCTGCTGGTTGCCGGCGACGTTTACAGGCCCGCAGCAATTGAGCAGCTGAAGGTGCTCGGATCACAGATAGAGGTTCCGGTATATACCGAAGAGGGCAGCCGCAATCCGGTGGAGATAGCCAAAAATGCCGTCAGGGAAGCAAAGAAGAATGGCAACGACCTGGTAATCATAGACACAGCCGGTCGCCTTGCAGTTGATGAGGAGATGATGAACGAGATAGCGGCCGTGAAGAATGCCGTCAATCCTCATGAGACTCTCTTCGTGGTTGACTCGATGACAGGCCAGGATGCAGTCAACACGGCATTCGAATTCAACGAGAGAATAGACTACGACGGGGTGGTTCTCACAAAGCTCGACGGTGATACCAGGGGTGGTGCGGCCCTTTCAATAAGATCAGTGGTGAACAAGCCTGTCAAGTTCGTCAGCACAGGCGAGAAGATGGATGCAATTGACATCTTCTATCCTGAAAGGATGGCTGACAGGATTCTGGGCATGGGCGACATCGTCAGCCTGGTGGAGAAGGCTCAGGAGCAATACGACGAGGCTGAGGCACGCAAGCTGCAAAAAAAGATTGCAAAGGACCAGTTCGACTTCAATGACTTCATTTCTCAGATACAACAGATCAAGAAGATGGGGAACATGAAGGAGCTGATGGGAATGATCCCCGGGGTGAGCAAGGCTGTCAAAAACCTTGATATTGATGATAATGCCTTCAAGGGAATAGAAGCCATCATCTCAAGCATGACTCCGGCCGAGAGATCGAACCCGATGCTGCTCAACGGCAGTCGCCGCAAGAGAATTGCCGAAGGGAGTGGCACAACTGTCATGGAGGTGAACCGGCTCCTGAAACAGTTTGATGAGACACGCAAGATGATGAAGATGGTTGCCAAAGGAGGTAACCTGTCCAGGATGGCGGTGAAAAAACGGTGAGCAGGAGAGACCATGGAGCATTGTTAACATTTGAATCGCAATTATGAATATCCTCGACGGGAAAAAAACGGCAGCAGCAATCAGAGGTGAGATCGCTGAGACGGTGAAAGAGATAAAGAATTCAGGCCATCGCGTTCCCCATCTGGGAGCCATCCTGATGGGCAACAACAGCAGCAGCGAAACCTACGTTTCCCACAAGGTGACTGACTGCCAGGAGGTGGGCTTCAGGTCAACACTCATCAGAATGCCTGCAACCGTGAGCGAGGAGGAGTTGCTCGGCAAGGTCAGGGAGCTGAACGGTGACCCTGAACTTGACGGATTGATCGTGCAACTGCCCATGCCTGTCCATATCTCTGAAGACAAGGTAATTGAGACCATCAGCCCGGATAAGGATGTTGACGGCTTCAGTCCGGTGAATATGGGCCGTATGGTTGCCGGACTCCCCTCCTTTGTCCCGGCAACACCTGCCGGCATCATGGAGTTGCTGAAACGGTACAACATTCCCCTGAAGGGCGCTGAATGCGTTGTGGCAGGCCGCAGCAACATCGTGGGCCGTCCGGTTAGCATACTCCTGTCACAGAAAGGTGTCGATGCAACCGTCACCGTGGTTCACAGCCGCACAAGAAACATAGCGGAGATTATTAGAAGAGCAGATATCATAATCGCTGCCATCGGGCAGCCTGGATTCATTACCGCTGACATGGTAAAGGAGGGAGCAGTGGTAATTGATGTTGGAATAACAAGTGTAGAAGCACCTGGTACCAAAACAGGATGGAAGCTGAAGGGAGATGTTGATTTTGAGAACGTCTCACCCCGGTGCTCCTGGATAACCCCGGTTCCCGGAGGTGTGGGGCCCATGACCCGGGTTGCCCTGCTGCTGAACACTCTTCAGTCCTACAGGGCTCAGTGCATGCTTATGCCTGTGAAATAGAGATCGTACCCTCCCTTGCCGCCCGGCCTGTCAGACGAGAATATCAGGAAATAGTTTTCAAACTTAAGGTCTTTTCCAAGCACCGGCCTGTACTCGTTTGCTGCGGAGTTGATTCCGGGACCCATATTGACCGGAGAGCTCCACTTCCCGTTGCGGAAGACGGAGTAGTAGAGGTCAAACCCGCCCATTCCGCCAGGCATATCAGAGGCAAATACCATATATCTTCCCCTGACAAAGGGGCATTTGTCGTTTCCTGTGCTGTTAATGCTGTCAACCGGCGTGGGAGTCATCGCCGGTGACATGAACCATTCATCGAGGCTCAGTCCGGCAGGCCTGGTAAGCATGTAGATATCAAAATCACCGCCCCTGTCTGAACAGAACCATGCCGTGTCAAGAGTGGTTCCCAGGGATAGATAGGCGTCATCAGACGGGCTGTTGAAGAGCGTCGCCCCGACAGGGGGCTCAACTGCCGGCAGGTTGGTGAAAGCCGGTATGTAACTTGTATATACGATCTCCAGTCCGTTTTCATCACTCTCCGTAGCAGCTGCCATATACTCGAGGCCGTTGCGGCCATTAAAGAACCTTAACGGACCGAACTCGTTGCCACCGGTGTTGAAAGCTGCGGTGAGCCTGTCGAGAAAAACATCTGCTGCTATCTCAGATCCAAGCTGGAATGAACCGGTTGTCTGTCCGAAGGTGTACCAGATAAGCCCATGGGTCAGGTCAAACTCACCTCCCGCACTTTGTCTGTTGGAGGAGAAGACTACCGGAATCCTGGCATCAATCCTTCCCGCTTCAATATCCATATTGTAATCGTCATACACCGTATTCAGCCCCTCAAGGGCCATGACCGAATCAGGGAAAATACCCAGCTTATAGTTGATTGTCAACGGTTCCTCGCGACAGCCCGTGGAGAAAAGGATAATTGCCAAACTGCAAAAGAATAATAACCTGCTGGTCATGACAGTCGTTTATTCTATAACGGGCAAGTAAGATGTTTAATATGAGCCAGATGAAAAAAACCGGACTTGTAGCCCGGTTTTCAGAAGGTAGAATTCAGGTTAATTCTAGGGTAATATATTGGTTTGAGGGTAATCCTCCGAATACTCAATTGTAAGATGGAATCTTACACGGAAAGGTTGCGTCAGATCGATTTTATTTTTACAAACAGCTGTTTATCATGTTTATAAAAATAGACGCCTGTTGATAATTGCTGCCCGGTCAGGGCTGACTGAAACAATTATATATTACATTTGCAGAATATTTTCTCGGGGAGATGGAAGAAGAAAGATCCGGTTTTGTGCATGACAGTGAGTTGGATAAGGTTATTCTCCGGTTTGAGAGAATGCGGAAGAATAAGGAAACATGCTATTTCGATGTCAATGAGTTTGAGACTATTATAGACTATTACCTGGAAGGTAACAACCCGGTCAATGCCTTTGAGGCTACCTCACTGGCATGCGAACTTCATCCCAACTCAGTTCCCATTCTCATAAGGAAAGCCCGCGTACTGCTTGAAAAGGGAAGGGCCACCGAGGCTCTTACCATAGCCAAACGGCTTGAAAACATTGAGCCAGGAAACTGTGATATCTACCTTTGCAAGGCGACGGCGCTGGCAATGCTGGGTGACATCAACGGGGCACGAAAGGTGTTCGACCTTGCCCTGGAAACCGATTCGGATGACATCGAGAATATCCTCTACAGCATAACATTAGTGCTGCAGAACCTCAATTTTCATGAGGAAATGATTCCCTACCTCCACAGGCTGGCCGAACTTGAGCCGGATATCCCTGCTCATCTGTATGACCTTGCATATGCCTATGACAAGAAGGGTGACCACCAGACAAGCATAAAATACTATAACCTCTATCTGGATGAGGATCCGTACTCAGACAGTGCATGGTATAATCTTGGCATAATATACAATAAAACAGGTGATTATGGAAAGTCACTGGAAGTATATGATTATGCCCTTGCCCTGAATCCCGAAAACACGTTTGCTCTCTTCAACAAAGCCAATATCCTCAGCAATCTCGGGAAATATAACGAGGCCATGGATGTCTACCGCCAGTTCGTTGAGGAGGAGCCTGACAGCCTGGAGGGTCTGACATACCTTGCCGAGTGTTACGACAAGACAGGCGATGAGGCTATGGCACGCAAGTACTACGCCGAGGCCATTGATATCACTCCTGATTTTCCTGATCCGTGGTACGGACTGGGGCTGCTGTCACTCTCGCGCAACAGGCCTGCCGAAAGCATCATGCCATTGAAAAAAGCCATCGAGCTTGATCCTGAGAACCCTGACTACTGGTTCTCTCTTGGCAGGGCCCACATCATGAACGGTAATGCCATGGAAGCTATAAGGTGTTTTATCGAGACCCTGATAATTGACGGCTACTATGACGAGGCATGGATTGAGACAGGCATGGTGGTGATGATGACCGGAGCCTACAGGGGCGCAATCCGGATACTGAAAAAAGCCGCTAAAATCAGCGGAGACCTGCCCGGAATATACTTCCTGCTGGCCTCGGCTTACCTTCACACGGGCAATATAAAAGAAGCCACCCGCAACCTGCTGAGAGGTATAAGGCTTGACAATGAACTGCTTGAAGAGTACTCCGTGCTTCTGCCGGAGGAAAAGCTGACCAACGCAATGAGACGACTGTTCAGGAAAACCAACTAAGATATGAAACAAGCGAGACAACTTCTGACACACATTCCGGAAAGACCGGTGAAGCCGAGAAAAGAGGGGCTCACGATGGTAATGGATAAGGGACTGAGCCTCAGGGAGGCTGAAGATTTTGCCGAGACAGGCAGCGAGTATGTTGATTTTGTGAAACTTGGATTCGGTACATCGGTAATAACCCCGAATGTTGACAAAAAGATAAAAGCCTACCATAAGGCAGGAATGATTGTCTACTTTGGGGGAACCCTGTTCGAGGCATTCATCATCAGGGGATTGTTTGACAAATATGTTGATCTGCTGAAGAGTGCAGGCGTGAGAATGGTTGAAATCTCCGATGGCTCATATGAGTTTGATCATAGTGAAAAACTTCAGTATATCAGGAAGCTCTCAAAGGATTTCACAGTGATCTCCGAGGTTGGCTCAAAAAAGAAGGACATTATCTATACCCCCGACCAATGGGTGGAGTTGATGAAGTCCGAACTTGATGCCGGCTCGGTCAAGGTTATCGCTGAGGCGCGCGAATCAGGCACAATAGGCATATACAATGATGACGGCTCTGTGAATAAGGAGCTTATCGAAACCATCTCACGGGAGATAGGATTTGACAACGTCCTGTGGGAAGCACCGCTGAAACAGCAGCAGGCATGGTTCATTGCCAACTTCGGAGCCAATGTTAACCTCGGAAACATAGCCCCGAACGAGATAATTGCACTTGAATCACTCAGGCTTGGACTGCGAAGTGACACCTTCTTCAGCTTCCTTCCTGACAACATGAAATGAAGCTCTACGGAATAATTGGCTTTCCGCTCGGGCATTCATTCTCTCAAAAGCATTTCTCGGTAAAATTTGAAAGGGAACACCTTTCCGACTACACTTACCGTAAGTTTGAACTGCCGGAAATAGGCATGCTCCCTGAATTGCTGATCCGGGAGCCTGACATCTGCGGATTCAATGTGACCATCCCCTGGAAGGTGAAGGTGATTGATTGGCTGGATGATATTGATCAGCTAGCTGCCGAAATCGGCGCAGTCAATACCGTAAAGGTCACCCGCCGCGGCGGGAAAGCCTGGCTGAAAGGCTTCAACACAGATGCACCTGCCTTCAGGGATTCACTTCTCAATAACCTGGATACCCTGCCTGACACTGCCCTGGTCCTCGGTACAGGCGGAGCCGCGAAAAGCGTGATCCATACACTTGCTGAGCTGAATATCACTGCTATACCGGTATCGCGAGAGCCGGTTCGCGGTGGATATACATACGATGACCTGCCGGGATACCTGATCAGCGAGGCAGGGATAATAGTCAATGCCACACCGGTGGGTATGGCACCCCACACTGAAGCAATGCCTCCCATAAACTACAACTGCCTGCGGGAGAGACAACTGCTGTTCGACCTTACATACAATCCTCCGGTAACGGCATTCCTGGCAATGGGAGAGGAGCGTGGATGCATTACCGTCAACGGTGAGGAGATGTTCCTGATACAGGCCGGACTGTCCTGGGAGATATGGAATGATGAGGAGCGATAAAGAGCAGGCGGATTCCTGAAGTT
>WXFE01000030.1 GCA_009881065.1 Bacteroidales bacterium
TGCCGGCACTCTGCCGGTCAATAGCTTCTGACACCTGAAAATCAATCAAATATTTCGCCGGGATATTCAATTGCCGTCAGCGAAAGCCCGTGCGCAGGTGCAGATTGTCCTGCAAGGCCCCGGTCTTTCCCCCTGAGAATCGCTTCGAACTCGTTCAGGGTCAGCTTACCTCTGCCAACCGGGATTAGAGTGCCAACCACTGCCCTTACCATGTTCCTCAGGAACCTGTCAGCGGTAATGGTGAAGATGAGCCTCTCCTGCTCTTCACTCCATCGCGCATGCGTCACCCTGCAAATGTTGGTTTTGTTACTGCCGTGAAGCCGGCAGAAACTGGTAAAGTCGCTGTGCTTCAGAAGTATCGCTGCTGCCTCATTCATCCTGTCAATGTCAAGCTGCCACCAGAGCAGCCAAACGGTGTCTGCGCAGAACGGATCCTTCACCCTGGTCACGGTATACTGATATGTCCGGGAAATAGCATTAAACCTTGCATTGGCATCAGGTTTTACCTTCACGATACGGTTTATCGCAATGTCATCAGGAAGTATGCTGTTGAGATTGTAAAGCAGTTGCCTGTCGCTGTCGAGGTCGTTGCGCATGGCATCAAAATGGGCACAGAAAAACGAGGCATGCACCCCGGTATCAGTCCGGCCGGCGCCCGTGACCGTTATCTGCGAGGAGAGAACCGTACTGAGGGCTTTCGTGAGAACACCCTGTACGGTGTGCTTGCCGGGCTGAATCTGCCAGCCGTTGTACGCTGTGCCCCTGAAGGAGAGAAAAACGAAGTATCGTGTCATATCCTGGCAAAAATGTAAAGATAGCCAAAGAACATTGGCCGGCAGGTTACTTTTGACTAAATTGCGGCAACCAATTAAACAATAAATTCATGAGCAATCCGGAACTCAGGAGAGGCTTTGCAAGCGATAATAACTCAGGCGTCCATCCCGCAATTATGAAGGAACTGCTGCGGGTCAACAGAGGGCATGTGGTTGGTTACGGCGATGATCCGTTCACTGAAACGGCCAAAGAGCTGATAAGGAAAGAGCTGGGAGATGAAACGGAGGTATTTTTTGTCTTTACAGGCACCGGCGCCAATGTACTGGGACTGGCCGGGGTGATGAAGTCGTGGAACTCAGTCATCACTGCGCATACAGCCCATATCGAGACTGACGAGTGCGGCGCTCCTGAAAAATTTGTCGGATGCAAGGTGCTTACTGTTGACACACCTGACGGGAAGCTGCACCCGGAGATGCTTGCCAGACATATGCACGGATTTGATTTTGAACATCATAGCCAGCCAGGGGTGATCTCCATCTCACAGGCTACGGAAATGGGTACTGTCTATACATCCGGGGAGGTGAAGGAACTGGCAGACTACGCGCATGCGCACGGTCTGCTTCTGCACATGGATGGCGCCCGAATAGCAAACGCTGCAGTAACACTGGGCGTTCCGTTCAGGGAATTCACCAGCGGCGCCGGCGTTGATATCCTCTCATTCGGTGGAACCAAGAACGGAATGATGTACGGCGAAGCTGTCTGTTTCCTTAAACCGGGACTCGCCGAAGGATTCAAATATATCAGGAAGCAGGGGATGCAGCTGGCTTCAAAGATGCGTTTCATAGCAGCACAGTATATAGCCTATCTTTCAGGCGGATTATGGAAGGATTGTGCCTCACACTCAAACAGGATGGCACGGGAACTGCAGAGAAGACTTAAAGATATCAGCGGAATAAAGATCACGCAGAAGGTGGAGTCAAATGGCCTCTTTGTCATCATGCCCGACAGGGTGGCTGCACAGCTGAGCAGAGAGTACTTTTTCTATCCGTGGAATGAACAGACATCAGAATACCGGTTGATGACGAGCTGGGATACAACTTCAGATGACATTGTGCAATTTGCAGATAAACTGAAGAGTATGATGTCAGAATATGCATAGTCTCTCAACCCTTTCTCTATTTCGGCTACAGGGTATCAGCCTTCCTTATAAATCTCCAGGCGTGAAATGACTCAACCCTGTCTGTATCAAATCTACAGGGAAAGAGATAACAAAAGCAGCCTGAAATAACCAGGGTTCGGAGCCGGCTTTTCAATAATCTGAGCCAACTTTCCCTGCCTTGTGATTCAGCTTCACGGAGCAAGCAGCATGCTGTCGCCGTAGCTAAGGAACCGGTATCCCCCGGCAAGTGCATGATTGTAGATATCCTTCCATGAATGGCCGGTGAAAGCTGCAACCAGCAGCAGGAGAGTGCTGTGGGGCTGATGGAAGTTGGTTAACATACTGCTGACCATCCTGAACCTGTATCCTGGAACAATGATTATTTCAGTACGTGCCTCCAGTCTCTCCCTGCCGCTCTCATCCAGGGCAGCCAGCAGATTGTCAATTGCCACGGAGGGATCAATGTCACACTCCCTTTTATACGGCTCCCACTGAGAAATTGAAGGTATTTCACCTGCAGGCCATCTTCCTTCAGAGAAGCTTATTCCGAGCCAGTAGAGGCTTTCCAGGGTGCGGACAGTAGTTGTGCCCACCGCAGTTGTTTTATTGTCTCTCAGGCGTTTTAAAGTGGATTTCGTGACAAAAAAGTGTTCACTGTGCATCATGTGATCACATATCAGCTCTGATTTTACAGGCCTGAATGTGCCGGCACTGACATGGAGTGTCACCTCAGCCCGTTTGATGCCAGCCGCGTCAAGGGCATTCAGGAGAGCCGGTGTGAAATGGAGTCCGGCAGTTGGCGCGGCAACGGAGCCATTTACCCGGGCATAGGTCGTCTGATATGTTCTCCTGTCGCTCTCCTCATCATCCCTGTCAAGGTAGGGAGGGATGGGCATGTGGCCCAGCCGCTCGAGTACACCGGCAAAGGAGAGGCTGCTGTCATTCCAGCTGAACCTCACCGTGAATGCGTCACCTGCAGTGCCGGTCCTTTCGGCTGTTAAAACATATTCCCGCCCATCACTTGTGAATCTCGATTCAAGTGCTCCCTGCTTCCATCGTTTCAGGTTGCCTACAAGGCATTTCCATTCAACCGGACCTCCTGATGCCAGGTTCAGTGAGAATTCTGAGGGCCGGTGCGGCTCAAGACAGAAGACTTCTATAATGGCACCGCTGGCCTTCCTGAAGATGAGCCGTGCACGGATGACCCTGGTATTATTGAATACCATCAGGCTGTCATGTTCGGCCAGGGCGGGTAACTCTCTGAAAATGTGATCACTGATGTTGCTGCCGTCCCACACAAGCAGCTTTGACCCGTCCCTTTCGGGAAGAGGGTATTTCGCTATCCTCTCCGGGGGCAGGTCATAGGTGTAATCTGCTATTCTTATGTCGCCGTAGCTTATCGTCATTTTTTTCGTAACGGGCAAAAATAGCTAATTTTGAGATCAGATGACAGGTCATGAAAGGAAGTCGTAGCAGCTGTCCGCCTTCAGGCGGAAGTAAGATCAGGGAGATTGACCTTCACCTCAGACCTGGCCAGTCAGGGGCTGAAGCGCTGGAGCGTCAGCTGGCACGGGTAAGGGGAGAGCTTAACAGTTCAATCAGAGCTGGGGCAAGGGAGATCATTTTCATCCACGGTTTTGGGAGCGGCAGGCTGAGAGAGGCTCTGCGTGCGCTCATCGCAGCCGAATATCCCTCCTGCACCTGCCATGATGCATCGTTTGCCAGGTATGGTTATAATGGAGCTACTGCGGTGACAATCACAAAGTAACAGAGATCGCCTGTGTCAGTTTTGATCCGTGGCGCCAGAAGCAGTTCACTGTTTTTGAGTAGATGGGTGGTGAGTTGATCGGTGCGATCACCACAAGAGCATGGAACTCATTCAATGAGTGGTGCGGGCTGTCGCCCGGAGAGAGGTGCGGCTCGTTGGAAGCAATGGCTGGTCTCCTGAACCGGAATAATTGATTATCTTTGCACCGGCAGGCCGGTCCGTCGCTCTGACACTCAGGTGCCGGGGAGGAAAGTCCGGGCAACAGAGAGCACCATCCTTCCTAACGGGAAGATATCCGAAAGGGTATAGCAGTGTAACAGAAAAAAACAGTCCCGCCCTGCGGGTCAATGGTGAAAAGGTGAGGTAAGAGCTCACCGGTCCCGGTGGTGACACCGGGAGCCGTACACCTGATGGGTTGAAAGACCATGTATACCGGCATCCGAGGGCTGCTCGCCCGAGCCGGGGGGTAGGTCGTATGACCGCGTCAGCAATGATGCGGCAAGATAAATGACGGACAGGGAACATACTCCTTTTGCAGGAACCGTCTCCCTACAGAATCCGGCTTACAGGCCTGCCTTTGAAATTAAGAGATGCCACCCGGTGTGGGTGGCATCCCTTGTTTTATCCATGATGTTTTCCGGCCCGGGTGGATATGATATATCCATACCAATCATTAATCCGGGTGGATGCGGTGTATCCATGCCAATCATCAATCCCGGCGGGTACGGTGCATCGATGATATCCATCAATCCGGGGGCGGTATGGTGCATGCATAATATATCCGATACGTGTTGTTGTGATGCATGCATGACATATTCGATCCGGGCAGGTAGCGACAGGTCTCAGACCTGTCGCTACGGTATATGCATGATAATCATCAATCCGGGCGGGTAGGATGCATGCATGAAATATTCCGGCCCGGTTAAATTACAATTGGAAGACCGAATCCTCAATCGGTGTGTCAAACTCTATCGTTTCGAAGGTTATGTCTCCCATCTCTGATCCGTTTATAAACTGAGCGATCCTGGTCCCGAATTTGACGCCGTTGATCTCTTTTCTTTCCTTTACATAGGCCTCGACCAGCATTTCCATTCCCATCTGGCTGACCGTCTGTTCGGTCTTGACAGGCAGGAAGCTCTCCTTGTCGAGGTATGTGATCGATGTGTTGCCTGATTCATTGGTAATAGCTATCTTATAGGCTGGTTTGCCTTCCACCTCTTCCTCACCTTCAAGTTCCATCTTCCCGGCCTTGTAAGCTTCCATGAAAGAGTCTTTGAACACATTGTACTCCTGCACACTGCCCAATTGCTCGGCAGGAAGCTCAATCGGTTCAGTGGCACCGGTGAGCGGATTCACCATGTATCCCTTCTCACCGTCAAAGAGCGTGATGATCTCCATTCCGTTGAACTCCTGAATTACCTTGACCTTGTTGGGTTGTTTGACCATAATTGTTATTGGCAATTCCATTCCCATCTGGCTGACTATGCCCTTCATCATTATGGTCTGAGACTTCTCCAGTATCTCAATCCCGTTGGCTGCATAATACTTGTTTGCAATCTCATCGAGCGACTGGGCACTGCAGACTGATGCCACCAGAAACGCCGCCAGAAGAGTCATTGTTTTTTTCATAATAACTTTAATTGTTGTTTATTATAATGAGTTAACTGTAGTTCTTATTAAGGTGAGTTTATTAAGCAGGCTGTCGAGCAAATCGAGTCTCAGCATGTTGGCTCCGTCAGAGAGTGCAGAGGCCGGTTCCGGGTGGGTTTCGATGAAGATTCCGTCAGCGCCGGCTGCAATGGCACACCTGCCGATGGTCTCAATCATGTCAGGCTGTCCGCCTGATACTCCGCCTTCCTGGTTCGGCTGCTGCAGTGAATGAGTGATATCCATTATCACCGGAACGCCGATCTGCTTCATAACCGGGATGTTGCGCATATCCACAACCAGGTCATGGTATCCGAAAAAGCTTCCCCTCTCGGTAAGCATCACTCTCTGATTACCCGATTCCCGTATCTTTTCCGCTGCAAAACGCATCGAGGCACCGGAAAGAAACTGTCCCTTCTTGACATTTACCACCTTCCCGGTGGCAGCTGCCGCAACAAGGAGATCTGTCTGCCTGCACAGAAAAGCAGGAATCTGGATGACATCGACGAAATGGGCTGCCATGTGGGCTTCCTCAGGCGTGTGAATGTCAGTAATCACCGGCACGGAATACTTCTCCCTGACCTCCGCAAGTATCCCGAGCGCTTTCTCGTCGCCTATGCCTGAAAATGAATCAAGCCTCGACCGGTTTGCCTTACGGTATGATGACTTGAAAATCAATGGGATATGATATTTGTCGCTGAGCTTTACCACCTCGGCAGCCACACGAAAGGTCATCTCTTCTGACTCAACCACACATGGTCCTGCAAGGAGAAGAAAGTTCCCGCTGCAGCTATGCTTCAACAATGGAATATTCAGTTCACTGACTTTCATGAGATAAAGTTATTAATATTTTATTCGTTATTCTTTTTGTATCCATAAATTTTTTGCCACCGTGCCTCCAGTTGCTTTCGTATCTCAAGCTCACGGGCATTCCTGCCCGGCTCGTAGAAGACCGTGCCGGTTATCTGATCCGGCAGGAAATTGTCCTGAACAAAGTTGTCCTCAAAATCATGGGCATACCTGTACCCCTCGCTATATCCCAGATCTTTCATGAGCCTGGTGGGAGCATTGCGCAGATGAAGCGGCACCGGCAGGTCACCATGCTCCCTGACAGCAGCTAATGCGTTCTCTATGGCTATGTAGGAGCTGTTGCTCTTGGGCGATGTAGCAAGGTATATTGCTGTTTCAGAGAGGATTAGCTTTGACTCGGGCCACCCGACGAGATTCACGGCGTTGAAGCATGCCTGGGCGAGCAGCAGGGCATTGGGATTGGCAAGACCGATGTCCTCGGCAGCATGTATTACCATTCGCCGGGCTATGAACCTGACATCCTCACCGCCTTCCACCATCCTTGCAAGCCAGTATACCGCGGCATTGGGGTCTGACCCGCGGATAGACTTGATAAATGCTGAAATAATGTCATAATGCTGCTCTCCGAGCTTGTCATACATTGCAAGGTTCTGCTGCACATGGCCAAGCACCATTTCATCAGTGACAACAATCTCCCCGCTCTCCTTCTCCGCCTCGAGCGAGGCAGTCAGTTCGAGCGCATTGTACAGTTTTCGTGCATCACCTCCGCTGATGCGAATCAGCGCTTCATATTCAGCGATCCTGATTTTGTATTGAGAGAGGTAGTAATCTTCTGTGATTGCCCTGTCAACCAGCTTCCTGAGCGTTTCGTCATCAAGAGGTTTAAGCACATACACCTGGCACCTTGAGAGGAGCGGGGAGATAACCTCGAAGGAGGGATTCTCTGTTGTTGCACCGATCAGTGTCAGAATCCCCTGCTCCACGGCACCCAGGAGTGAGTCCTGTTGCGACTTGTTGAAGCGATGAATCTCGTCGATGAAAAGTATGGGATTCGGCTTGCCGAAAAACTGCTGGCTCTTTGCCTTTTCAATGGTTTCGCGGACCTCCTTCACCCCGCTGTGTACTGCACTCAGCTGGAAGAATGAACGCTCCAGCCTGTTGGCAACAATCCTTGCCAGTGTGGTCTTCCCCACACCGGGAGGGCCCCATAATATGAATGACGGTACATTGCCGGACTCAATCACCTTCCTCAGCACACCCTCATTACCCACAAGATGCTCCTGCCCGGCAAACTCATCGAGTGACCGTGGTCTTAATCTGTCAGCAAGTGGCTGATTTGAAAACATATGGCAATTTCATTAACAGAAGTGCAAATTATCACAAATTCGCTTGAACCGTTACACTTTTTGCCAAATTCCGATAAAATATTTTCCCGGATATGAAATAATTTGGTACTTTAGCAATTAATTTTACACGACACGTATACTGTATCCACCAAGAATTCGTTTAGTAACAGGATATTATCAAATTCCGGTCATTATGAAAAAACCTCTACTGATCACATTGTTAGTTCTGGCAGTATTGCTCTTAATACCGGCTGTGAGCTTCATCAAATGGGCTTTCCAGGAAAAAAAGCCTGTAGATGTTGTCATACTTGACAAGACTGTCCCGACACTTGACAGACTTGGCCACCGTTCATTTGTCTACATCCTGACTAATGCAAGATATGTAAGGGGAGAAAAGGGCGGCAGCTATTCGGCAAGAAAGGACTATTACGGCTTCGAACCGCTCAGACCCGTGAGAGAGAAACAGTTCAGGAAAAAAGACTTCCGCCTCACCGAACTGATTGAACTGGCAGAAAAGAATGACGCATTGTATTACACTGATACATACGGTGTGTTCTTCAACGACTGGTACCAGGGAATAAAGAAGACACGCCGGTCGCGCAAGCTTTATGGAGGACTCAACAACAACGATTATCTCCTTATGGTGGAGATGAAAAAACGGGATAAGCTGGTGCTCCTTGAATACAATACATTCGATTATCCTACGGCAGGCCTTGAGAAATTCAAGACAGAAGAACTTCTCGGAATTGCTTCGAAAGGATGGATGGGACAGTATTACAAGTCGCTCGATACAACGTCACACCAGGGCGTGCCTGCCTGGATGCCGGCCCTCTACCGTAATCAATACCGCGAACCATGGACATTCACCAAACCGGGAGTGGTACTGCTGAGGGAGAATGGTATCATAGTGCTGGAAGAGGGTAAACATCTTAACTCAGCAATGCCGGTCATCAGAACAACAGGGCCGTCAGCAGAAAGATTCGGGCTTCCCGAGTCCGTTGCCTTTACAAATAGCTTCGATATCATAGACCCGGGAAGTAACAACGTGATTTCCGAGTTCGTCCTGAATACAACCCCTTCGGGTGATACCCTGCTGGCAATCAATGACCTCGAAGCTGTATTCCCCGCAGTAACTCAGGAACCACTCACACAGAGAACATATTACTTCTCAGGCGATTTCGCAAACAATAAAATACCCTTCTGGACAGCCAGGTTTAAAAACATCCAGAAAGGAGCGAAGAGTTTTCTCTATTCTGAAAAACCGGAGGATCCGAAAAGATTCTTCTGGCTGTACTATAAGCCGCTAATTACAACTATTTTTGAGGAATACCAGGCAGAACCTGCCGGAAATTAACAGACAGACAAACAGCAAGGAAGACCGTCTCATGAGATAATTGAGACGGTTTTTTTATTTGAGCTTTTCTGAAGGTTCTTAATTAACAGATCCACCGGCATGTTTTTGCTTTATGGAGTATCCGCGTATGGATATTCTGCTGA
>WXFE01000031.1 GCA_009881065.1 Bacteroidales bacterium
ATGTTCACAACCGGTTTTACAATGAATCCTGCACCTCTGGCAGAAGGAATGGACGGGCCAACAATAAGATGGATGAAGGAGCGGTCAGCAAACGGAGGTTATGCTCTCTGCGGGTCGGTGATCATAAGAGAGGAGGAGAACTATTATAACCGCCTGATATTTGTTACCAGAGATGGAGAGGTGACATTCTACGACAAGCGGCATCTTCATACAATGAGCGGTGAGCATACTGTTTACAGTCCTGGTAATAAGCGGGTTGTTGTGCCTTACTGCGAGTTTAACTTTAACTTTCAGATATGCTACGATCTGCGCTTTCCTGTATGGTCAAGGAACCGGGGAGATACCGACGTAATTGTCTATGTGGCAAACTGGCCCCTGGTCCGCAACTACGCCTGGAAGTCGCTCCTGGTAGCCAGGGCTATAGAGAATCAGTGTTATGTGATAGGAGTGAACCGTGTGGGAGCAAATCCTGACGGTACTTCATACACCGGTGATTCGGCCATTATCGGTCCCAAAGGGGAACTGCTGGCCTCCCTTGAGCCAGGCACCGAGGGTGTTGTCTCTGCC
The DNA here is from genome assembly GCA_009881065.1 of Bacteroidales bacterium. Taxonomy (GTDB): domain Bacteria; phylum Bacteroidota; class Bacteroidia; order Bacteroidales; family VadinHA17; genus SR-FBR-E99. Next base: position 568 of record WXFE01000031.1, read on the forward strand.
ATTCTCTCCCGCGAATCTCTTGATAAATACCGCGAGGATATGCCTATATGGCGCGATGCCGACAGCTTTGAGACTGTTTAGCCGGCATTCAGTTATCAATCAGTACTTTAGTGCAGGATATGCCCGCCTGGCGCGATGCCGACAGCTTTGAAACTATTTAGTCAGCACCCGGGTGCTCAATCAGCACTTTAGTGCAGAAAATGCCCATTTGGCGCGATGCGGGCACTTAGTCAAAACTTACTGCTCAATCAGCTTTTTGTACTGCCTGCCAACCTGGCCTCATGGCCCGGAAGAGCACTTCCGCCGGATGAATGGCTCTCCTGCCTGTTCCATCCTTGATGTGGTGACGACAGCTGGTGCCGGGGGCACAGATGATGGTTGCCGGTGAGGCCGACCTGACATCGGGAAAAAGAACCAGTTCACCCACCTTGCGGGAAAGCTCATAATGCTCTTTTTCATACCCGAATGCACCTGCCATCCCACAGCAACCTGACGGGATCTCCCTGACCCGGTAGTTTGCCGGTATACCCAGGGCAGCAAGCACAGGCGCCGAAGTGGTGATTGCCTTTTCGTGGCAGTGGACATGTACCAGCACCTCTGCAGGCTCACCGGTGAACATATCACGTCTTATCCTTCCTGCCTTGAACTCGCTGGCAATGAATTCCTCAAGGGTAAAAGCGTTCTGAGCCAGCCTTGAAGCCTCCGGGCGTAACCTGTCACCGGCAAGATCAGGGAACTCATCCCTGAAACCCAGGATAGCCGAGGGCTCGATGCCGACCAGCGGACAGGAGTCGCTCACCAGTGGACCCAAAACCTGTATATTTTTGGTTATCAGCTTCTTTGCCTTGCGGAGAAATCCCTTGGAGATATATGTACGTGCACTTGCTACATTACCGGCGATGTGGATACGGTACCCGAGGCCGGTCAGCAACCTGGCAGTGGCAATGCCGGCGTCGAGGTCGTTATGGTTTGTAAATTCATCCACAAAGAGGCAGACATCACCGGCAGGAGCGGCCGGATTAAGCAGAGGCAGATTCCTTTTCAGCCACCGTCTGAAAGTCATCGGCGCCAGCAGCGGTATGCTCCGTTCAACGGCAAAACCTGTCACCTTCTTGATTATCAGTGCAGTGAGTTTGTTGGCGGCAAAGAAATTAAAGATGCCCGGAATAAAGGAGAAAAGGCCGGAGATCTTCGGCAGCGAAGCAATCAGATGTGTTCGCAATGACGGAGGGTGCACATCATTATAGTGCTGCAGGAACTCCGACTTGAGCCTGGCCACATCCACTCCCGAAGGGCACTCGCTGCGGCATCCCTTGCAGGCAAGGCACAGGTCGAGGATCTCATACATCTCATGACTGTCCCAGGGGTTTGGTCTTTCAGAATAAAGCATCTCCCTCATTATATTTGCCCTGGCACGGGTTGTAAGTCGCTCATCACCGGTGGCCATAAAGCTTGGGCACATCATGCCGCCTATGGCGCTGCTCTTGCGGCAGTCACCCGACCCGTTGCATTTTTCGGCTGCACGCACCACACCTCCGCAGTCAGAGAAATCGTAATGCGTTGCCGGTTCCGGTGTGGGCTTTCCCGGAGTATAGCGCAGCGAGCTGTCCATGGGAGGGGTGTCCGTTATCTTGCCGGGATTGAGTATGCCGTGAGGGTCAAAAACCCTCTTTATGCGCTTGTTGAGCTCATAGTTGTGCTGCCCGATTATAATGGAGATGAACTCTCCCCGCAGCCTTCCGTCACCGTGTTCGCCGCTCATCGAGCCACGGTATTTTTTCACTATGCGGGCAGTCTCTTCAGCTATGGTGCGTAAAAGCTTCACCTCACCGGTATCCTTGATATTTATAAGAGGCCTGATATGAAGCTCTCCGGTACCTATATGTGCGTGATATACAGACTCTTTGCCGTAAGAGGCCAGCATCTCCTCTATCTCGGCCACGAAGTCGCCCAGCCTGTTCACATCCACAGCGCAGTCTTCAATGAGAGAGACCGGCCTGGCGTCGCCGGGCATGTTTGACAGTATTCCGAGTCCTGCCTTCCGGAGATCCCATACCCTCTTAACATCGCCGTCCCACACGACGGGAAACGCATATCCCAGTTTCTGGCTGCGCATCTCTCTCTCCATGGCTGCCACAGTGGAGATTATCTCTTCACGGCTCCCGGCGCAGAACTCCACTATGAGCAGGGCACCCGGATCACCCTCGATGAAGAACCTGTTCCGTTTCTGGCTCTCGACGGTGGCTGCCAGATTGAGTATGGTGCTGTCCATCAGCTCCACAGCCCATGGCTGGTATTGCAATGCAATCAGGTTGGCGCGGAAAGCCTCGTTACGGTGATGCAGGTGGACGCATGCAAGAGCCTTCACCGGCGGAGGCAGCGGTACCAGACCCAGCTTCGCCTCAGTGACAATGGCAAGAGTCCCTTCCGACCCGCAGATGAGCCTTGCAAGATTGACCTTACGGTCTGCACCGGGTGTGAATGGCTCACTGTAAAGCAGGTCATCAAGTGCATATCCGGTGTTGCGGCGGGGAATGCTCTTTTCAGGATAGCCGGCCATGATTGATTCCCGGTGAACGGGATTTGTCATGATACGTTCAACTTCCCTGTATATTTCACCCTCAGCGGTTTGCAGTGAGCACTTCTGGTTGAACTGATCCGCGGTGAGCTCGCTGAAGACAACTTCTGATCCGTCGTGCAGCAGGCCACGGACTTCGATTATATGATCCCTGACCGAGCCGTAGACAACGGAGTGAAGTCCGCAGCCGTTGTTCCCGATCATTCCTCCCAGGTTGCACCGGCTGGAGGTCGAGGTCTCCGGCCCGAACAGTAGCCCGTGGCTTCGCAGGGCAGCATTGAGCTCATCCGGAACCACCCCGGGTTCGAGCCTGACCCATCGCTCTTCAGTGTTTATTTCCAGTATTTTACCAAAGTGACGCGAGAGATCAGCCACTATACCCGAACCCACCACCTGCCCTGCCAGCGAGGTCCCCGCAGCCCTCGGGATAATGCCGATACGGTGCTTCGCAGCAAATGCAAGAAGCTTTTTTATGTCATCAGCATTGCGCGGAATGACTATCGCCAGCGGCTCCTCCCTGTAGATGGAGGCATCGGTGGCATACATGAGCCTGGAACTTCTGTCAGTGCGTACCTCGCCCTCAATGCCTGAGTTCAGCAGTTCTGTCAATGTGGCTGTGCGTTGATCATCCATCTGAGTAAAATCAGCATCAAAAATAGGAATTTGAAGGGTTCGCGGCAGGGCCGCAAAGTTGTTTTCGAAAAAAAATGACTTAAATTTTAAAATACTGATTATAATCATATTGTTGATCATTGCGGGATTACTCTTTGTTTAGTACTTTTATCCCGACACAATACTTTAACTAAATTACTGATATCCAATGGAATTGCTTGAACAGATCAAATCGAATGCCAGAAGGCATAACAAAATGATTGTATTACCTGAAGGAACTGAAGAGAGGACCCTTAAAGCGGCAGATGCAATTCTGGCTGAGGGGATAGCGAGAATTACCCTTCTCGGAAAACCTGCGGAAATAGAGGCTGCTGCAGCCTCGTTTGGTCTGAAGAATATCGGAAAAGCGGTAATAATCAATCCTGTTGATTATCCCGGGAAGAAGCATTACATTGACACGCTGGTGGAACTGCGTAAGAATAAGGGACTTACAGTTGAAGAGGCTTCCAGGCTGATTGAAGATCCGCTTTATTTCGCAGTGATGATGATCAAGTGCGGTGATGCTGACGGAGAAGTCGCGGGAGCCCAGAACGTTACAGGCGATGTGCTGAGGCCTGCATTTCAGATTGTAAAGACAGCCCCGGGCATATCAGTGGTTTCGGGTGCATTCATCATGATATTGAAAGACAAGGAGTTTGGTGAGGACGGTATAATTGTCTTCGCCGACTGTGCAGTTCACCCTGATCCCACTGACAAGGAACTGGCGGAGATTGCAGTTGCAACGGCACGCACCACCAAAACAATTGTCGGTGTGGAACCCAGGGTTGCCCTGCTCAGTTTCTCCACCATGGGCAGCGCAAAGCACGCGCTGGTTGACAAGGTGGTCAGTGCCACAAAAATGGCAAAGGAGATGGCTCCGGAACTGATGTTCGAGGGTGAGCTCCAGGCAGATGCTGCCCTGATAGAGGCAATCGGCCAGAAGAAAGCCCCGGGAAGCAAAATAGCAGGCAAGGCCAACGTTCTCGTTTTTCCCGACCTGGAGTGCGGGAACATAGCCTACAAGCTGGTTGAGAGACTGGCACATGCACGCGCCATCGGTCCCGTGCTTCAGGGCATGGCAGCACCTATCAATGACCTCTCGAGGGGTTGTTCAGTAGATGACATCATCAACGTAATTGCCATAACTGCCAACCAGGCAGCAGGTTTAAACAGATAACACAAAGAAAATCATGAATATTCTCGTACTCAACTGCGGCAGTTCTTCAATCAAGTACCAGCTTTTCGATATGGGTGACGACACCAGGGTGCTGGCAAAAGGACTGATTGAAAGAATCGGCATTACGGACAGCATCCTTACTCACAGGCCCACCGGCAAGGATCCCTACAAGGTGGTCCTTGACATACCAGACCATACAGTCGGTATCAACCTGGTTATGGAGGCACTGGTACATCCTGTGCATGGCGTCATCAAAAAAATCTCGGAGATAAAGGCTGTAGGTCACCGTGTAGCGCACGGAGGCGAAAGCTTCAAGGAGTCGGTACTGATAGACAACGATGTCAAGCGCGGAATAGAAAAATGCGCTGATCTGGCTCCCCTGCACAATCCCGCACACCTTAAGGGGATACTCTCCTGCGAGAAGCTGCTGCCGGGAGTTCCGCAGGTGGCGGTCTTTGACACCTCGTTCCACCAGACAATGGCTGACTATGTATACATGTACGCAATTCCTTATGAGTATTATGAGAAATACCGCATCCGCAAATACGGATTCCATGGCACCAGTCACAAGTTCGTTGCGGAAAAGGCCTGCAGGATACTGAATATGGATATGTACAATTCAAAAATAATCACCTGCCACCTTGGCAACGGAGCCTCAATAACTGCTATAGAAAATGGTAAGTCAACAGATACATCGATGGGTTTCACCCCGGTTGACGGACTGATCATGGGTACCCGTACAGGTGAGATTGATCCGGGCGCATTGCTTTTTCTGGCTGACAAGGAAGAGCTTAGCGTCAGTGGTATCAATAATCTGATCAACAAGAAGAGCGGCGTTGCCGGCATTTCAGAGCTCTCCTCCGACATGCGCGACCTTGGAGAGGCTGCTGACGAAGGTAACCCGAAAGCGATACTGGCGCTTAATATGTATTCATACAAGATCAAGAAGTTCATCGGTGCATATGTTGCGGCAATGAATGGACTCGACCTGCTCGTCTTTACTGCCGGAATAGGCGAGAACGACTTCAGTACAAGGCAGATGATCTGCACCGGGATGGAGTATATGGGCATCGAGCTTGACGAAGATGTGAACAACAAGGTGAAGGGAAAAGACATGTTGATCTCAAAGCCTTCCTCGAAAGTGAAGGTGATGGTGATTACCACAGACGAGGAACTGGTGATTGCATCCGATACCCAGACTATAGTTGAGAAACTGGTTTATTAAACACTCTCTGAAATGGCTTTAAAGCACCTCTCTGAATTCAAGCAACTGCTTGCAGGCAAGCCTGCAAGGCGCCTGGTACTGGCTGCCGCCCAGGACCACAATTCACTCTCCTCGGTTCTCAGGGCTGCAAATGATGGTTTCATTGATCCCATACTCGTCGGCAAAAAAGAAGAGATATATAATCTTGCAGCTCAGAACAATTTTGACCTGACTGGTGTAAGGGTCGTGCACGAGCCCGATTCGGAAATGGCTATCGAGATAGCTGTCAGGATGGTCCGCAGCAACCAGGCAGACATCCTCATGAAAGGAAAGGTAGGCACCTCAAACCTGCTCAAGGGAGTCCTGAACAAGGAGTGGGGGCTCAGGTCAGGTGCACTCCTCTCACACATTGCAATCTTTGAGGTTGAAGCCTATCACAAGCTCATCGCGGTAACTGATGTTGCAATGAATATTGCTCCCAATCTCAAGGACAAGATATCCATAGTCAACAATTCCGTTGCCTGCCTCAACAAGCTGGGAATAAAGATGCCGAAAGTGGCTGTGCTTGGAGCTGTTGAGATGGTCAGTGAGAATATGCAGGCCACCCTTGATGCGGCACTGCTCTCCAAAATGAACCAGAGGGACCAGATAAGGAACTGTATTATTGACGGACCGCTGGCCTTTGACAATGCAATCAGCTTTGAGAGCGCCAGACACAAGGGTATCAGGAGTGACGTGGCAGGCGATACCGACCTGCTGGTGATGCCTGATATCGAGGTTGGAAATGTTCTCTACAAATCACTGGTCTTCTTTGCCAACGCCGGCGTTGCAGCAGTGATTCTGGGAGCAGCGGCACCAATAGTGCTTACTTCGAGAAGCGACTCTGACCATGCGAAGTATTACAGTATAGTGCTTGCGGCAGCAATATCATGAAAGGAATAGCATGATCACAAATCTCAGGCAGATGGCTGACACCGTAAGGTCGTCAGGAATTAAAAAGAAAATAGCCGTTGCCTGGGCTCAGGACCCGAATACCGTCGGATCACTCCACAGAGCTGTCACTGAGGGATTTGCAGAGGCCATAATGATTGGCCGGCGTGACCGGATTCTTGCTGTCTGCCAGGAGACAGGAGCTGACCCCCGATTATTTACACTGGTTGAATCTCCTGATGAAAAGAGCGCTGCGGAGCTGGCAGTGTCATTTACCAGGAACGGTGAGGCTGATGTTGTTATGAAAGGCCTTGTGGGCACTGACAAGTTCCTCAGGGCAGTGCTTGACAGGGAGAAGGGGCTGTTGCCCCCGGGAGCAGTGATGAGTTATGTCTGTGCCGTGGAGATCCCAGCATATCACAAGCTGCTGTTTGTTACCGACACGGCAGTCATTCCATTCCCTGACCTTGGTCAGAAGGTAGCCATGGCGAAGTATGCCGTTGAGATGGCACACAGTTTTGGTATTGAAACTCCAAAGGTGGCACTGATAGGGGCATCGGAAAAGGTAAATGAACGCTTCCCAAACACGCTTGATTATGCTGAAATGTGCAGGATGGTTCAGAGCGGAGAGATAACGGGCTGCATCATGGATGGCCCGCTCGACCTCTTCCTGGCCTGCGACCCGGAAAGCGTCAGGATAAAGGGAGTTGATACACCGGTAGACGGAGATGCCGATATACTGCTTTTCCCATCGCTGGAAGCATGCAATCCGTTCTACAAGGGACTTATGCTGTTCGGCGGAGGAGAACTTGCCGGAATGATCTGCGGCACCTCCAAACCCGTGGTGCTGATGTCAAGAAGCGAAAGTGAGCTGTCAAAGTACTACTGCGTCGCCCTTGCATGCCTTATGGCTTCACGAAAAAAATGATAATGATGAAGAAGCTTATCCTTGCTATAAATCCCGGTTCAACAAGTACCAAGTTTGCTCTCTACGACGGGAAAGAAAAACTCATGGAGAAAACTCTGAGACACAGTGCTGAAGAGCTTGAAGGCTTTGTTACCATGACTGACCAGCTGCCTTTCAGGTACCGGGTAATTATAGATGCACTCAGAAAGGAACAGGCTGATCTGAAGGAAATTACAGCCGTAGTTGGCAGGGGAGGACTGGTGAATCCTATCGAATCAGGCATGTACGAGGTCAATGACCTGATGAAGAGACATCTTTCAGAAGCGGTCAACGGAGAGCATGCCAGCAACCTCGGTGCGCTGCTGGCTGATATGATTGTGAAAGAGCTTCCTGGAGCAAAAGCATATATTGTTGATCCTGTGGTGGTTGATGAGCTTGAGCCGATAGCCAGGCTTTCAGGACACCCGCTGATATCGAGGAGATCGATATTTCATCCGCTGAACCAGAAAGCTGTTGCAAGGATATATGCCTCATCAATCGGAAGGAAGTATGAAGATCTTAACCTGATTGTAGCGCATATGGGTGGTGGCATAAGTGTTGGAGCACACCGTCACGGAAGGGTTGTCGATGTCAATAATGCACTTAACGGCGACGGACCTTTCTCACCTGAACGAAGTGGCGGATTGCCCACATTGCAGCTCTCCGAGCTCTGTTTCAGCGGAAAGTACAAGCTGCCAGAGGTAAATTCCATGCTGGCCGGAAAGGGTGGGATAGTTGCATACCTTGGCACAAACAGCTTCAAGGAGGCATCAGAGCGGGCTTCCGCTGGCGATGAATATGCTGCTCTCATTGTAGAGGGATGCGCATATCAGATAGCCAAGGAGATAGGCGCAATGTCAGCTGTTCTGGCCGGAGATGTCGATTGCATAATACTTACAGGCGGACTGGCTTATGATACTGCCCATGTGGAGAGGGTGACCCGTATGGTGAAACATATTGCCCCTGTTTTTGTCTATGA
>WXFE01000032.1 GCA_009881065.1 Bacteroidales bacterium
TTATTGGTACGCTCTCTATTACCCATGTGCCGGCCTTTCCTGATTCAGGCATGTGCTTCACTCTGAAGTCGGAATTGTTTCCGCTTGACATGTCTGCATTTGAGAACTCTGAGCTCATGAAACTCTTTCCTTTTTCAGTGCTGACAATACGCCGGGTCCTTTTCAGCGCCGGAAGATAAATCCACATGTCGTCCTGGCTTGCCTTTTTGTCAACAATGAGCATTGCCGTTCCCCGTACATCGGCCGGGTCGAGGAACTTAACCATTCTCTTGATCGTTCCGTCATCGTATGATTTGGTGTACATAGTGAGCTTCCGGTTTCTGACGGCACCGTTCTTTTCGGTGATTGTGAGTGCAACCGTTGACTGAATATTTCCTGACATAGTCAGGTCACGGCTTTTATCCATCAGTTGCACGGGATCTGACTGCTGTGCCAGCATGGCCTGCAGTGACAGCACCGATATTGCTGTTAAGAGGAATAACATCTTTTTCATTCTTACTATTGTTTTATAATGTTTGGTTTCTTATTTGCCTCAATGAATGAAGGCTTGAAATAAAGCATGAATGCCGGCATAACTATAACGGCATAGATAAGGCATGAAGCTATAGAGACGATAGTCAGGTAACCGAAATATCTTATTGACAGGAAACCGGAGATAAATGTAGCCGAAAATCCGGCCATCACGGTCAGCGCGTTGATAACGATACTCCTTCCGGTAGTCCTGAAGGTGGTTATTATAGCTTCAGAATGAGAAGCATTATTTGCCAGTTCAATCTTGTATCTCCACATAAACTGGATTGTAAAGTCGATTCCGACACCAATCATTATTGAGGAGAGGAGGGCAGTGGCAGCGTCAATTGGAATGCCTGTGTAGCCCATTACACCAAACTGGATTATTATTGAAGCTGCCAGGGGGATTGATCCTGTAAGCCCGCCCCTGACAGACCTGAAGATTATTGCAAGAAGAATCATCACTGTTATCAGGGCAAAGACAAGCGATGAGACCTGCCCTTTAATAATCTTCTGAGCAAAATCATTCATGATGAATGCATACCCTCCGATAGTCACTTTTGCAGGGAAATTTTCAGTATAGCTTTTTATTTCATCTTTAAGATTTCTGACGGTCTCATTGTCTGTCTGTGACAGGCGAACCAGCAGGTGGGCCTTTGTATTTTCAAAGTTCATCAGCTGCTTGAAATCGTCCGGATCTCCGCTCATGTTATACAGCTCGAACATCTGAGCGATGGCCTCGCCGGATGTAGGTATCATGTCATATTCCTCTTCCTCCGGCTCATAAAGTGCCTTGCTCATCTCCCTTACAACATCCGAGATGGAGAAGACGCTGCCGACACCTTCCAGACCCTTCAGGTAACCGGTAAGATCATCAATCCCATTCATTACGACAGGATCCTTTATATCACCGCTTATCATCACCGAGATGGTCTGTGATCCGCCGAATTTTGTATTGATTATTCCTGCCGCCTTTCTCACCGGATGTTTTTGCGGAAAGAAACTCTCCTGATTTGTTTCAATTCTAAGGAAAAATGCACCGATGCCCACAAGGAGTGTCAATCCTATTGACACGAGCAATACTCTTCCCGGACGCTTGACGACTACTGACGAGATTCTTGCAATTGCACGGGAAATCAAATCGTTTCGTTGACGCAGCGGTGGCGGTGGTTTCATTCCCGGAGAATGCTGGAAATAGATCAGAACAGGTATCAGCAGCAGACTCATTGCCAGTGCCAGGCTGACGCCCGTTGCTGACAGTACGCCAACATACCTGGCCGGAATTATTGAATGTGCAAGGAGGCCAAGCAATCCGGCAACTGTGGTCAGTCCGCTGAACAGGATGGGCATATTAAGCGTGCCTATTATTGCCCTGACTGTCTCCCTGCCTGTCATGGGTGTGCCAGACCTTCTGAGTTCCTGATGCCTGGATACAATGTATATGCCGTAATTATTTGCGACTGAGATCAGAATGATAGGGGCAAGGCACATGATTATGGAGAATTTCCATCCACACAGTGGAATCATGCCCATTGTCACAAGTGTTGAGAGTATCACAACCGTGAAGGGAATGAAGACACTTCTCCACTCTCCCAGGGAGAGTTTCAGCACCGTCAGCATGATTATCAGAGCCAGGGGTATCAGGATCACTGCATCATGATTCACATCCGATGTAATGTATTTCCTTATGTATGGCAATCCGCCTGTCAGGATCTGTGCATCCCCGCTGCTGGCTGCAATGACTGAATCGACCTTGCTCAGAGTTTCATATTCAGATACATTTGTGTTGATGGTTCCTGTGATGGCTGCCGAAGTCATGTCTGATGATATGACTATATCACGGGCAAAGTCATTCGCGAGTATGTCCTGTCTGAGGCTTTCCAGGCCTTCGGCCGATTCGGGTATTCTGTCAATGAGCGGATCAACCACCATCATTCCATCCATGCCTTCAATCTTCCTTGCCGTAAAGAGAGAGTTGACCGTACCTATCCCATCCATCCGCGAGAAAGCCCTGTCAATCTCCCTGACCTGCCTCAGGTCACCAGGCTTGAGAATTGTAGTGTCTGTAAATAATACCATGATCATATCCTGGACACCGAATTCCTTTTCAATGGAGTCATTGGTGACCCTGGAATCCATGTGCTCAGGGATATAATTCCTGATGTCAGGATCTGTTTCCGATGATGGTATGAGAAGGCCTATTCCGATTGCCAGTGTAAACGAGACGGCTACTATAATCCATCTGTATTTAATTATAAAGTCAGTCATAGTATCTTAAAAATCTACCCTGATTGCGAAGTATAATACTTTCATAAAGTCGTCAACGATATCGTACATACCGCCCGTGGCTCCACTGTAATGCTCATATCCGGCGCTGAGTGTCACCCCGTCAGAGGGTTTGTATTTGATTACCGGACGAATTGTAAAGTCCTTTGATGTGAAGTTGTAAACCGTCGTAACAGAAGGAAAGAATCTTCCATTGAGAAGATCAGCCTCAATTCTCAGTCCGGCAGAGTGGTAGTATTCATGCAGCTGGTTGTTATACAGTCTGTTGAATGCCTCAATCTGCAGCCGGGTAAACTCAACCGGGTCGAATCCGGGTGTGTTGAAGAGTGCCATCAGCTTCTGCATGTCAGGCTCCACGCCAATAATAGGGTCATAAGGTGCCTCGTAAAAATCCATTACCTTTTTGCCTGAGTACTCTGCCGTTATCCTTAGTGCGCCAGGAGTCCAGTCCAGCCCTGCGACCCATTCAACCTGTCGGAATGGTATCTCCTCATTGCCTCTCTTTTCTTCAGCTGGAGTGGTGATGGCAGCGGCGCCCCGCAACACAAACGGAGAAACTGTTGTCTCAAAATCGAACCCTGTACTGCTGATTATATATGGCACGCCCTCAACCGAGATGGCTGGCTGGAGCGGATTTGTGTAATCAGCACTGACAAGCGAGAGCCCGGGCATCAGTTCCGGGCCGTGATAATACTGCAGGCCTGCATCAAATGCACTGAAAGTGAAGTCACCCCTTACGCCCCAGGAGTAGTATCCGTTGCCTGTCCTGAGTCCCTCGGGTAGTGTCACCTCCATTGACGGGGGAAGCGTGATTGGCTTGATAATCAAGACTGACGGATTCCAGAAAGGTGATGCTACGAGAGATAACCTGAAGAATGGGGCAGGGGTAATAATCAGTTCGCCCAGAAGGTTTCCCAGTTCTGCATCCTCAAAATCAGGTGACCGGAATGTATAGTCAACCGGGTTAAATCTCGACAGAGGGGTAAAGATATCAGTTTTCCCCCACTTGACAATCTTTTTCCCGAGGGAGATGCTCATGAAGTTGTTGTAGTACATGCCCCAGGCTTCCCTCACATCAAAAGTGCTGATGTTCTCGCCGAATTGCTGTCCCCTCCGCACCCGAAGATCACCGAAACCCTTGAAACTCAGGTTGTCTGTTGCGTTAAGATTGAGAGCGACATCGCCAAAGGCGGCATTGATGTCATGCTGATAATCACCGGTGCTGAAATATCCTCCACCTCTGACAAATCCTCCGACTGTGAAACTCTTCTCCTGTGCTGACAGGGAAAAACAGAGATGTAAAACCAAAAATGCAGACAAAAATTTCCTTGCCATAGTTTTTTTTATGACAAAGATGGCCTGCTATAGTGTGCCGGTCGTCCATTCCATGCGGACCGAACCTGTCATGGCGGCGGAAGAGGTTCGAACCGAGCGGACAAGACGTCTCTATGCTTTTTCCATCTGCTGCCGGAAATCGCTGGGTGTCTTGCCTGTATAGGCTTTAAAAAAGGTGTTGAAGGTTGATTTCGAGTTGAACCCTGAGTCGAAGGCTATTGCAAGAATTGTATAGTGCTGGTACCTGGGGTCACCGAGTCTGCTGATTACCTCCCTGACCCTGTACTCATTCACAAAGGTGAAGAAATTCCTTCCATGCTTTTCATTCAGGACTTCGGTAATGTAATGTCTGGGTATCCCGGTTTTTCTTGAAAGATCAGTGATTGTAAGGTCACCGTTAAGATAAGGCTTCTCCTGGTCCATAAACATGAGCAGGGTGTTCAGGTACTCTTCGGCCTGTTCGTCGCGCAGTCCGCTTCTGGCATACCTGGCTGTGCCGTTGGCAGCGTTTATGTTCTCTTCTTCAGGGCTCATTGCCGGATAATCGAGTATTTCAGGCTGCCGGATTGCATAAAAGCTGAATACGAAGGAGAAGAATGCGATGAAGAAGAATGTAAGCACATAAGGATCAAAGGGAAGTATTCCGGAAAAGATCTTTATTCCGCCCAGTATAAAGACAAGCACATAGATGGTATAAAATGTTATAGAGAGGATTTTCATCCAGTTCAGTGACAGTTTGGCCGATGTATATGAGATCATATCGCGGAGTCGCTTCTGGTGATTTCGTATCTCCAGGAACGAGAGCACGCTGTAGACTGTCACAGAGAGGAAGAAACAGATGCTGTAAACAATTCTCAGCGGGATGAATCTGTCTCTCACCAGGAATCCGCTCAGGTCATCCAGGATTGGCTCTTCGCGAAATATAACCGAGACTGCGAAGAAGACAATAAAGGGAATAAAGTGGAGTGCATTCCATGGAGAGAATTTCAATCCGGGCCTTGTCATGTGCCGGATGTACAGCCAGAGCAGAGGTCCGTAGGTAAAGGCCAGGAAAGGGAATGAATACATATCCAGGACCGTGCGGTTTACAAGGGCAAAGATCATCTCTATACAAAAGAGGAACACCCACGCTGTTATTATCCTGCTGGCTGTTGTAAACGGTCTTCGAGTCGCAAGAAGAAGTCCGGCAAAAAACGATTGCGTTATTCCTATATATAATACTGGTTCGATGAAATTCATATCTGCTGGAATATGCAGCGAAATTAACAAAAGGATTAAAAAATACCTTATTTTTGAGATAGGAGGCAGGTAAAGAAGACCACAATTTGAGTATCCCGGTTAACCCGTAGTTGAAGGTGATCGTTCAGCGTTTCACCGGCAGGGAGGGAACATTTCATGCCGGTCAGACCGCACTGAAAGGGAGGCGCACGGGTCATGCCGCAATAACAGACGGTTCCGGTGACACTGCCGGAACCAGGATGAAAACCGTAGCCGGGTGTGGCATACATCTGGTGAGATCACCTGATGATATTGGTTCAACAGTTGCACGGGTGCTATTCAAATAAAATCATATATTTGTCCCCAAAATTTTACAGAAATGAAATTACTCGAAGGAAAAACAGCAGTGATCACAGGTGGATCAAGAGGCATAGGCAAGGAGATAGCATTGCGCTTCGCTACCGAGGGAGCCAATATTGCTATTACCGATATAGTTGACAATGAAGAATTTGCCACTACTATCAGGGAGATATCCGCTCACGGTGTAAAGGCTAAGGGTTATATATCAGATGCTTCACTTTTTCTTGATGCAGAAAAAGTGATTGAAGAGATAGTTAAGGATTTTGGCACTGTTGACATCCTTGTAAACAATGCCGGGATAACACGTGATACTCTCCTGATGAGGATGACAGAGGAGCAGTGGGACCTGGTGCTGAAAGTGAACCTTAAATCGGTCTTCAATCTCACCAAGGCTGTAATCAGGCCGATGATGAAGCAAAGGAACGGTGCAATCATCAATATGAGCTCAGTAGTAGGTGTCAGCGGCAATGCAGGACAGGCAAACTATTCAGCCTCCAAGGCAGGTATCATCGGGTTCACCAAGAGTGTTGCCAAGGAGCTTGGTTCGCGCAATATAAGGTGTAACGCCATTGCACCGGGCTTTATACTTACGGAGATGACGAACAAGCTTCCGGAAGATGTAAAGAACGACTGGATAGCAAAGATTCCCCTGAAGCGTGGCGGACAGACCGGGGATGTGGCGAATGTGGCTCTTTTCCTGGCTTCTGATCTCTCTTCATATGTTTCCGGCCAGGTCATCAGTGTCTGTGGCGGTATGGCGATGTAATAGCTGCATCCTGACAGATCAATGCAGACCGGGGCTCCAGGAAGCTCCACAATCGTAAAACCTGACTGTTGCATTTTGATAGATTTACGCAGACCAGAGAGGCATGACCTGCTTCCAGAAAAAGTCATTTAAAAATCCCCTGAAAGCTCATTTACATTTTGACAGAGGATATTTTAACCAATGCTGTAAATTTTTATCAAGCAGTTAAGTAATTTGTTATATTTGCACCGGCAGGGCGCTATTCCCTCAAGCACGAGGAAATGCAGCGAGACATAATTATTCCACACTTATTTCTTATGCGCCCTGCTTTTTTTTATTGTACGCATGCCTCCTTAGCTCAGTGGTAGAGCAGCTCACTCGTAATGAGCAGGTCGTGGGTTCAACTCCCATGGGAGGCTCAGAGAGAGGGA
>WXFE01000033.1 GCA_009881065.1 Bacteroidales bacterium
TTGCATAACCTGGAGTGAGCCTGCCACAGGGCATTGGCCCCGGGTCATAAAAGTTGCGGGCTCATGGAAACCTTACCACAGGGAGGCAGTGACAATGCTGGTAACGCTACGGCCGGCAAGTATCATACACGGCTATTTGGATCACCAGAAATGTAATGATTTCACAATAGTAAGATAAAGTGTTACAGGGAATCGACCTTCAGGATACCTGACCTGTTGAAAGTAACCCTGTAGAGGTAGACCTGGTTCTCGCCGTCATATCTGACATTGATGACAAATGTGAGGTAATAGACTTTCTGACCGCTTATTTCCTCAAAATCATCCCCGGCAAGTATCCTGAACGGAATCTCCGGGTTGTCCATATTATGCACAAAGTTAGAGACATTGAACCTTATAATGTCATTGACACCGGTTATCGTATAATGTGTGAAAATGCCATCAAGTGATGGTCTGTCAAGCTTCATGAGCTTCCTGTAAAGCACCACCCTTTCCCAGCCGCTGACACTCTGGACCTCAAGATCAAGTGACTGAGCCCTGATAGCGAGGATATCAGCCGGCACCTTTTCAGCTGAGACAAAATCAAAGCTCTCCTTGCACCAGCCAACTGATTTATCCGGGGTGACGGAGATTCTTGTCTTATGATCAAAGAAAACCTTCTTCAGCTTTCCGGCGAAGTAATACCTGGTAAGCTCCTTGATCCGGTCCTTGAGCATGTAGCTGATAACAAGGGCAACGAAGAGCGGAATGGTAAAGTTACCGAACTTCTTCTGGAATATAAATGCGATAGCCGTTGCGAAGATCATTGCAAAACCGGCGGCAATGCTGTAAATGAGCTGTTCAGCAATGAATCCGTCTCTTTTTTTTCTGGTGGCGAGGAACAGCTGGCTGTCGAAGAACTTCTTCAGAGTGCCCCGTCTGTAGATCAACTCCCTGATCTCCTCCCTGCCCAGGTTCTCAGCCGTGGGGAAGCCCTTTGATCTCCGGTATTCAACCTCCCCGCGGATGAGTTCCGTAAGCATCGGGCCTGTCTGTCTGTACAGCTCCGGATGGTTCTTCCTGATCTCATCAGCCAGCAGAAAGGTATGCTGTTCAATGAGGTTGCTCATGAATTCATCACCGAGGATGTATAGCGAGAAGAGCTCTCTGCGCACCGTGGGCACCGCAATTATATGCCTCAGGCTCCTGTAATTGGAAAGTATTTCACGTGAACTCTGAAGGTAATTGGATATTAGATAGTCACGATCCTCTGTCTCAATGTTCCGGATGATGTGCAGGCGGTGATCACGAAGGGATGACTTGAGGATTGAGTTGAACATCTTTATCTGGTGCTCATAATTCCGGGCATTACTACGTGTAGGAGTGACAGCCAGTGCGTTGAATGAAGCCTCAAGATGAATGAATGGCGACTTTGTCTTGTCCGCTATGTCACGTAAAAGAAACTCCGGGGTGATAAGCCTGATGTTCGATTTCAGGTCTTTGTAGAAATCTGATTTATCATAGGTTTGCCTGTTGATATCCAGGCTGTTGGGAATGAATATCCATGTATTGACCTCGAAAAGGTTCTCCTTCAGTTTCCTCCTGGTTGAGTACCCGAATTTAAGCTCGAGGGAGAATTTATCATGTATCCTGACACTCTTTTCGATCATCTCCGGTCATATCAGAATAGTCCGAAAACTCCGTTCGGCGTTATGCCAAGGAACCTGAACCAAGTCTCACCTGCGATAATGATGAGCAGCCAGGCAATGATCATCATTGTGATACCAAATTTGAAAGCGTCGGAGATGCTGTACTGGTCTGTCTCATACAACAGTGCTGCAGGTTTGCTGTTAAAGGGAAGAACATAGACATGCTCAATCATGAAAGCTACCGGCAGTGCAAGGCTGATAACGCTGAAGCCGAATCTGTTGGCAACACCAATGGCAATGGGAACAAATATCATTGCCCTCATTGTCTTCGACTGGAACAGCAGGGCGCTGAATACCATGACACCGGTTAGCAGTATATAAAGGAGCCAGAACGGAGTTCCCTGACCTATACCCATGCGGTCGAAAATTGCATTGACGGCAATTGAGGGCAGGTCAGTATAATCAAAGCCGGAACCAAGAGTATATGCACCTGCCGAGAAGAGCATCAGGTGCCATGGTATATCCACATCATTCCACTTCACAATTCCTATCCCCGGGAGAAGGGCAATGACAGCTCCCACGAACGCCACGGAGGTGGCACTTATCCCATGCAGGCGGTCGGTAGCCCAGAATCCGAGTATGAGGATAAAAAGAATGATAGCCTTGACTTCACTTACATCTACCTTACCCAGCTTCTTCAGCTCTTCGCGAAGCCTTTCCATTCCGCCCTCGATCTGTGGGAGCCTCTCTTCGGGAGAGAGGGGAAAATAGATTTTCATGGCAACCAGATAGCCGATGAACATTAACCCGACCATTATCGGAAACATCGCCATCATCCAGTCGCCAAAGAACACCTTTCCTCCAATAGCCCCTCCGATAAGTGCGGCGGCGAGCAGGTTGGCTCCTGAGCCTGTCATGAAAGCCCCCGCTCCGATATTGATATTCAGAAGGTTCTGCAATACAATGCTGCGCCCGAAATTATTCCTCGTACCTGAGTGTGCCCCGTAGATTGAGGCTATGACCATGAATATGGGAAGTAGTATGGCAGCTTTTGCCGTGGTGGCAGAAATGAATGCAGAGAGCACCAGGTTAATCAGAATGAAGCTGATAAAGATTGATGATGCATTCTTCCCGAATTTAATAATGAACCACAGTGCAAATCGTTTTGCCACGCCAGTGGCAACCAACATGCTGGCCAGCACAAATGACATGATATTCAGCCACATGACCGGGTGTCCGAGCTGTGCAAGAGCCTCCTTTTCAGGAACCACTTTGGTGAGGATGAGACTGATTATTATGATCAGAGAGGTAAGATAATTTGGAATGGCCTCGGTGATCCACAGAATGAGAGCAGCGACAAAGATCGCCAGCATCATGATATTCGTCCGCATGAAGCCCTCAGCGCCAAGCGCTTCATAGGCTTTCTTTGCAGCAGAAGAGATGAGCCTTTCAGGATCAATGTCACTCAGGAACGGAATCCTGAAGACAAATGCCAGCAATATGAAACTTACTATTGCAAGAGGCACTCCCGCTATGGCAAGCCATTTCTCGAACTTGCCCTTTGATCTCTTCGGTAGCTTTTCAATCCTGTAGTTTTGCATGTCAAGAGGATCAAACACCTCTTCATGTTCCTGCTCTTTTACAGACGAATTCATATCCTGTCAGTTATTACCAGCGTTTGTAAGGATTTTTCATCAACATTGAATTGTAATACCTGGAATCACCTGTCACTTCCCGGCCAAGCCAGCCGGGTCTGACAAATGTCTCATCCTCTGAGGAGAGTTCCACCTCGGCAAGTACAAGTCCTTCATTTTCACCATGAAAAACATCAACTTCGAAGGTGTGTTTGCCTGATACAACAAGGTGACGGGTTTTGTCAATAACTCCGGGTTCACATATTGCTAGAAGCTGCTCGACTTCCGGAACGGGGATTTCCTTTTCCCATTCAAAGCGTGTTGCTCCTGAGGCGCTGCCAATACCCTTCACGGTAATGTAGCCCTTGTCACCCTTGATCCTTACCCTGACTGTTCTTTCAGGAACTGAGCTAAGATAGCCCTGGGTGATCCTGGTTGCCTTTGTTGATTCTTTCATGAAGTCGCCTGTCACCAGGAACTTCTTTTCTATTTCAAGTGCCATTTTTGTTCTGTTGGTTTTAGTTTGCCAGGGGTTTGTTGATCATACCAATGACCCTTTTTATTGCCTGCAGGTAGTTGATGTTCTCCACCCCCTCGAGGCCAATCTCACTGACCGTTTTCTTTATATCCTCAATCTCCGTTGATTCTGAGTTAATTGTATAAACCTTTGCGCCGTTTATCAGTACTGCACCAAATTCACAGATTGTATTGTTCACCATATATCCGAAACGCTGCTTGTGAACCTTCACTGCTGCAAGATCAGGATGACTGTAAACCATTTCCATGAATTCATCATAGGTGTATTCATCTTTGGTCAGTCTGGGCATGCTTACCTGGAATGCAGGGAAGACCTCTCCCTCAAGAACGGATGCCTTCATGGGAAACTCACCTTTCATAAGCGGATTCCACTGCTCGAGGCCGTCAACATTCTGCACAAAGGTCTTAATATCCATCTTGCCGTCGCGAATTTTGGTGTTGTTGATATCATTGGTCCGCGACAGTATATAAATCTCGTCAGAATATCTCTCCCGGACTTTTTCCGGTACGGGCATTGACAGCCGTGCCATGCGGGCTGCAGCTTTTGTAAAGTCCTGTCCAAATGATCTGAATTCAAATCTCGGTTTCGATATTTCTCCTATTTTGAGCTCTTCTTTTGCCATACAAGTAAATTTTGTTTGGTAATGTCAATGGTTCGGTTTATTTTTCAGATGATCACTCATATAACTACCAGATTATCAGCATTGATCATCTTTCTAAGATGAGCGCCTGATTAATGAGCTATATGTCTGCCAGCAAAAAGCTACCGACCTGTTATTAATTTAAAACAACGGTTTATGATATGGTGAACCATGAAATAAAGGTAATCACCGGCGGGGGAAGAGCCGGTGATTACCGTTTTCCGCCATCAGAGTGTCGGTGAGGTGTTGTTTGATGCTCCCCTGGTTCTCTCAAGCAGGACAAACCTGGTAGCTGCGCCGTCAGGTTTGCTTCCGTATGACTGTTCGAGATCAAGAGCCGGGATCACCATATTGTCAATCACAAATCCCTGGGGTGTCTCGAGCCATACTTCGTCACCTTTTGATCCGAGACCAAAATCTGAACCTTCAGGATATGCAGTTGCTTTATCATCAACCACAATCACGTAAAATCCCCTGGCAGGGATTGTTGTTTTGGCAGGGAACTCCATCTTGGGTTTCGAGCCTGACTGGCCGCCATTATCATAAATCTTATAACCTGAGATATCTACAACGACATCTGAGTTGTTATAGATCTCTATCCAGTCAGGTTCAGCATCGGTACCTCTTGAAAAGGCTTCGTTGATTACTATTGATGGTGCGCCAACCGTATAGGCGTTGGTTGAGGCAGGAGCATCGGCAGGGAGGGTCCCTGTCAGTCCTGATACGTTGGAAGCAGTTACATAATACTGAACTACCGTGGAGGGCGCTTGTGGTGGAATTTTGCCACTATACTGGTAGTTTGCGCCGGCGGTCATGTTCACCTCGGTAAAGGCAGCGTTTCCGGCCTTGTACATCAGCTTGACATCAGTGACTCCCTTCAGGTCGGTCACCCTTGCTGTCACCGTTACCTCATCAGTTGTTCCGGGTGCCTGCGGTGTGATTGACATATTTGAAATGGACGGGGGGCCAACATATACCTCATCTTCCACGCATCCTGCAGCAAAGATGGCAAGTGAGGCTATCAACAGAAAAAAGTATTTTGTTTTCATCATATTATTGTTTTGATTTTTACGGTATGAAATTAGAAGTCTATCTCGCAGCGTATGCCCAGGAAGCTGAAATCCTCACCGGCCTTGCCGGCTGCCTCAACAACCTGTGAAGGTTTCTTTGTCAGGTTTCCGTCTATGTCATGGCCGACGAACAGCTTGCCTTTTCCGTTGGCATACCTGTCATGGTTCAGGATAGCGTAATTGAGCATTATTTTCACATTTTCGTTGGCATGCCAGTTGAGTCCGATGGTATATCCGTCGGCTGCGCCGCCCATAATGCCTTCCTGCCTGCTGTTGAGGTCAATGTAGTCATACCTGAATGCAAGTTCAAGGTCACCCCATTTCTTGCCTCTTGAAGGCTGGGTGAACTCACCGGCTGTGACATCATAGTTATGCTTTCCTCCGAACATCAGCCAGGTGCCATAAACATAGAATCCTCCGAATTTTTCAACACCGCCGTTTTTAAGGTTCACCTTGTTGGTTATATACTCACTCTGCATTCTTAATCCCTTATAGTAGGCAGCAAATTCAAGGCCGCCCAACAGAGCATGGTCAACATTTACAATATCGTCTGTATCAAGATATTTCTTCCTGTTGATTGATATCAGTGACCTGGTGCTATACCTGAATGAACCCGGGATCTCAGCATCGGTAGTGGGGGTGCGGTATGAACCTGCCATTCCAAAGTGAAGGCCAAAATCAGGATTGGCATAGCCTGGCATCACAACGAGCCTGCCAGTATAGGAATAACCCTCATCTATACCAAAGTCTTTGTTGGCGTCTTTTGAGAAGGTCCTTTCTTCAAGTCCGCCGATATCCTGGAAATGAACGCCTCCCAGTGCAAGGAACCAGTTCTTGTAGTAGCTGGCCATAATCCCGATATGTCTTGACGGGCCAAAAGTGGCAACCACGTTTGCCCTTTCAATGAATGCCAGGTACCTTGATGTTGTCGTAGTCTCCATGGAGAAGGGTTCCTTGAAATTACCTATCTGAATCTCAAGGCCATGACCAACCGAATGTTTATTGAAGCTATACCTCAGGTAGGCATCCTTGAGCTCCAGTTCCGAATTGGAGATGTCCATGTCGATCTCACCGTACCAATGCTCCCCGAAGAGGGTTTTGAAAGCCATGCGGGCTCTTCTGATCGAGGTCCCGTTACCGATTGGATTGTATGGCTCCCCGAAGAATATGGCTCCGTCAGCCTGTACCCGCAGGTCAGTCCAGACACGTGCTTTCTGATCCTTTGATTCAAAGACCAGGACTCCGTTTCTTCTCTCCGCCTGCAATGGCGTTCTTTTTACGGCAAGACCGTACTCATTGTAACGGACAGAATCATTGTCCTGCCCCGAAACTATGCCGCCTGTTCCTATTATAATGGCGAGCAGCAGCATAAAACTGATCATTTGTGGTTTTCTCATAATTGATTTGTTAAATGTTATTTATAAACTGTGTTAGATTGGATCCTCTGTCAAGGCCTAGTTTTTTGCGCAAACGGTATCTGTTTATCTCTACGCTCTTTGGAGAAATATTCATTAATGTGGCAATCTGCTTGGTGGCAATTCCCAGCCGCAGCAATACTGCCAGCCTGATATCATTGGGGGAGAGATCGGGGTTGAGCTGCACAAGTCTTCCGATGAAATCCTTATGCATCCTTTCAATCCTGATATTGAAATCTTCAACCTTGTCTTCAAAGCTCATTCTTTGTCTAATGTCCAGTTCCAGCTTCCGGAGCTTCTCTTCCCTTGATTCAGGTTTTTTATCGCTGAGAATTGTCCTGAGAGAATCTGCAATTTTGCCAAAGTATTCTTTTTGTTCAACTATGTTCATTGCATAATTGATAAGGTCTCTTCTCTTGTTTTCTATTTCGTTCTGCAGGTACAGGTTTTCCTTCTGCACTGCACGCACCCCGGCATCTGTCAGGGCTTTCCTTGCTATAATTGTCTCCTTCTCCCTTTCCAGTAATTCCTTTTCTGCTGCCAGTCGCTTTTTCAGCTGACTGAATGAATAGATTATAATAATTATAAGTACCGCAAGAACAATCAGGGATATCCCCGGCCAGACCAAGTTAATGTGCCTTGTTGTTTCTGATACCACTGTGCCTGTTGTCACTGCCATATCAGCAGTCGCATCCGCTGCTCCGGGTTCTGTACCAACGTTGAGGTTAAAAAGGTTTTTCATGAAGAAGAGGGCAAAGAATGAAAGAAACCCTGCAGCAATCGGGGTAAGCACCCACCCGTATAGAATGCCCTTTATTGTCTTGAATTTGATCTCATTTACTCCTTTTATCATTCCAATGCCGATAATTGACCCCACTATTACCTGTGAGGAAGAAACCGGTACCAGCGGTATTGGTGGCAGTCCGATACCCTGCAGGAATTCGGAAAAAGCCGTCGATGAAAAGATGAATAGCACAACAGCCTGTGAAAATACGGCAACAATGGCTGCCTCAGCAGAGAGGGCCATGATTCCGTTGCCCACCTGCATCATCAGCCCCTTGCTGTATGTGATGATTCCCAGGGCTATTGCTATACCACCTAGGAGAAAAAGTACCTGCAGGCCGTCAAGTCTGAACAAGCCCATGTCAATAACCACATCGGGCGCCGAAGCAGCAAATACACCCATTACGTTGGCAATATTGTTTGCCCCAAGGCTGTAAGCCCCAAATGCACCTACTATGATAAGAGCCCATTTGATGAATACATCAAGCACAATAAGATGTAACTGAAGTTTCTTGAGCAGAGCCCTGAGAAGAATGTAAAAGAGAGCGGAGAAAATAGCTCCGATTACCGGGCTTACCACCCATGTGGTCAGAATTGTTGTCAGAGTCTTAACATCAGTGCTGTTCCCGGTAAAGAGATTCCATCCGATTATGGCTCCGACTATTGCCTGTGTAGTAGAAACAGGCAGCAGAGCTTTTGTCATAAGAAAAACCACTATTGCAGCTGCCAGAGCAACTGTAAAGGCGCCCGGCAGGGCATTAACCGAACCAAGCTGACTGAGTGTCTGCGTGGTTCCACCGCCCTGAAGCGTGGCTCCTATAATGACAAAAATGCTGGCAACCAATGCAGCGGTACGGAATCTGATCATCTTTGACCCGACGGCAGTGCCAAAAATGTTGGCCGCATCATTGGCTCCCAATGACCATCCGAGAAAAAGTCCGCTGGTTAAGTAAAGGAAAAACACTGCCTGTGACTTGCTTTACATTGTACGTTTGATAGCCATTATTGAAAGGAGATCAGCAACCTTCTCCGCCGTGTCAGATACTGTCTCTATGTGCAGGGTAAAATAACGCAGATGGAACTTCTCACTTAACTTGAGGCCGTCCATCTGCCTGAATACCTTCCTCTTGATTGAATCAGCCAGCTTATCAGCCTCCTTTTCATAAAAATATACCCTGTGTATCTGATCCTTCACTGTTTCCGGAGTCCTGAAGTAAGACCTGGCTGCCGGGATAACCGCAGCGACTGATGAGACACACATGTCAGTAAGCAGAATGAGATCCTGGTTCAACTCCGACGGAATATTCGGAACTTCAACATCAAACTGAAAAAGATTGCTCTTGGCTGTATCAATAATAGTGTCCATCTCCTCAAGCAACCTCAATATGTCACCCCTGACCTGTGGCATTAGTGAGTGGGCATAAAGCTTATTCTCTATGTCACGCCTCAGATTGTCAGCATCAGCTTCCAGCCTGGCCATATTGGCTATGTTGTTGTTAAAAGCCTCCTGATTGCCATGCAGATAGTTTGTAACACCCTCCTTGAAGACAAGGACACCTTCGTCAATCTTATTGAAGAAAGTCTCGATCGTATTGATCACATTGGTTGCATTCTTGAAAAAGGCCATCGTGTAACACTATAGTTTGACGGCAAAGGTAAACCATTAACTTTACTCTGAGCACTATTTGCGGTTGTAGTTTAACTACAGGCAAGTCATGGATGTATAGAGTTTCGTTAAATATTGTATTAACTGTATATCAATTGTTTATATTCGATTAAAAGGCTGTATGTAGTGTTATATTATCAGTAACACTGATTTTTGTAGAGGCCTTGTATAGAAATTTAAAAGCATAAAATCAGGACTGAAAGCCTCTACATGAAACATGGTTCATGCCTTGCGAAACGATACAAACCAGTCAGGTGGACAGGGGAGTCAGAAAGGGTCTGACACCCGGGTTTATCGAATCAGTTCCGGAAACGATTCACCGGGAATCTGTCAAATACCAGATTAAAGTGATGAAAGATGAGTAGATTTGTGTTTAAGCCAGGCCGCAGAGGCCTCATCATGAGTCTATGAACATTACAATAAGTCCCTCAGGAATCAGTGGAACAATTGAAGCGCCTGCAAGCAAGAGTCTTACGCAGAGAGCCATAGCTGCGGGGTTGCTTGCAGAAGGGAGCACAGTTATCCTGAATCCTGCATACTGCAATGATTCCCTGGCAGCAGTTGCAATGGCCGGCGAACTGGGAGCATCGGTTCACAGCGAACCGGACAGAATAATCATTGAGTCGCGAAGGAAGCCAACCGGAGCGGTTACACTTAACTGCAGTGAGTCAGGGCTGGCATTGCGTATGTTTGCCCCCATATCCGCTATTATAACGGAGAGCGTAAAACTCGAAGGGCAAGGTTCGCTCATGCGCAGGCCTGTGGCAATGATCGGTCAGGCGCTGAGTCAGCTGGGTGTGACCGTTGAAGCAACTGACGGGAGACTGCCATTAAAACTTACCGGGCGTCTCAGGCCAGGCCGGGCATTTGTTGACGGTTCTGCCGGATCACAGCTGCTGACAGGGCTGCTGATGGCACTTCCCCTTGCTGACGGGGAGAGCAGGATTGATGTGGCAGGTCTGACCAGCAAGCCATACATCAGGCTTACCCTCAGTCTGCTGGCTGAGTTCGGAATCACTGTTGAGAATGACAGCTTCAGAACATTCATAATCCCCGGAAATCAGTCATACAGGGCTCATGAGTACACCGTGGAGGGCGACTGGAGCAGTGCGGCGTTCCTTCTTGTTGCCGGCGCCATGGCCGGGAGGGTGACAGTTAATGGTCTGAATCTCCATAGTGTGCAGGCTGACAGGGCAATACTAACTGTACTTAATGATGCTGGCGCTGCACTGTTTGCCGCTCCTGACGCTGTTACATCGTCTCTCTCAGGACTTCACTCCTTCACTTTTGATGCCACCGATTCTCCTGATCTTTTTCCACCTCTGGCAGCGCTGGCAGCCGGTTGTGAGGGCACCAGCAGTATCAGGGGTGTGAGCAGGCTGAGGCACAAGGAGAGCGACAGGGCAGTGGCAATTGCCGATGTGCTGGAGGCAATGAAGATCAGAGTAAAAATCAGCGGGGATGAGATGCTCATCACGGGAGGCAGGGTTCAGGGAGCTGTTGTCTCTTCGCATAATGACCACCGCATAGCGATGATGGCCTCCGTAATGGCTGCCAGCGCCACGGCTCCCGTTACTGTTGCAGGAGCTGAGGCAGTGGCAAAATCATACCCCGGATTCTACAATGACATGGGCCGCCTCGGAGCGGTAATATTCTGATCAGACGGAAGCCGGGTTGTGGATTGCGCCATTACCGGAACCTCCCTGTCAGGGAGGCTGTTTCGGCTCAAATCAGTTCCTTAAGAAATATCCTTGGTATTCTGATTATTAAGTCTCATGTTTATGGCGCCGGCAAAAGGCAGGCCCTTATCCAGTCTTATATCATGATTACCGGGTTCAGACAGAAAGACATAGAGGAGATTTTTTGCACCCCGATAGTGCAGCAGACTGCATTCTGGTCGGAAGTGAAGCGCCGCATGGGCATCAGTTCCATAGCCTGTAACTTCATGGTAGCTGAAGATGATATTAAACCACAGGGCGAAGCGAACAGGAAAATCACCTCCGATCTGCTTGTGGTTATGAGACAGATCGATCCGAATCATTCCATTGCCTATGTCCCTTACGGTCCGGAACTGGAACCGGCTGACGAGTTCAGGGGAGTCTTCCTCGAAGAACTTTCAGAGTGTCTCCGTTCGCACTTGCCGGCCGACTGTTTTTTGATAAGGTATGATCTGGCGTGGGAGTCATTCTGGGCAGGCGATGAGGAGACATGTACGCCTGAAGGTCTCTGGCCTGGCCCTCCAGCATATCCCTTGCAGGAACTGAGGTTTAATTTCTCCACCCGGAATATGAATTTCAGAAAGGCTCAGTCAAATATTCTTCCGTCAAATACGGTTTTTCTGGACCTCCTCAGGGATGAGGCTTCATTGCTAAAGTCAATGAAGTCCAAGACCAGGTACAATATCGGTCTGGCACTGCGCAAAGGAGTAACTGTAAGCGTTGCAGGGCCGGAACAACTGGAGAGATGGTATGCCCTTTACCGCGAGACAGCCTGCAGGAACAATTTTTTTCTGCATGACATAGAACATTTCCGTGCTGTTCTCAGCAGCCGGGCAGAAAACACACAGTCACCCGCCGAGGTCTGTCTGCTCATTGCAGAACATGATAAGGATCCTCTGGCAGCAATGTTCCTGGTTATAACGGGAAACAGGGGAACATATCTTTACGGAGCCTCATCGTCACACAAGCGCAATCTGATGGCAACCTATGCCCTGCAGTGGAAAGCAATCACTCTCGCGAAGGAGAAAGGATGCTCTGAATATGACATGTTTGGCATCTCTCCAGGCCCTGACCCTGATCACCCCATGTACGGGCTTTACCGGTTCAAGACCGGTTTCGGAGGAGAGATTTACCATAGCATGGGATGCTGGGACTATCCGATTGATAACAGGGTATATTCATATTTCGCCGCAAGCGAATTAACGCGTCAGGGATATCACCTCTCCTGAATCTGTAACTGCATTTTCATCATAATCTAATCGAGCCGGCATCAGTGGAAATTACATAAACAGGTAGTTCTGTTTTGCCACATGTGCGTTTCATATTTTTTTGCATTAAATCATACATAATACTTGCATTTTTGTGAAGGACATAATAAATTTGTATCAGGCTTGTGTCTGATTATATCTGATAATTAAAACGTTTTCGGTTCAGATAATGCTTCTACTAAACCCAGAAATAACCCTGATAAACCTGCACATTATGAAAATGACAATTTGCAATTCTCCCTGAGCAGGTTCCTGCCGGTATTATACCGGCCCTGCAAGATTCAGTTAACAAACAGCCCGTTTTTACATCTAAAATCTAGCTTATGAAACAACTAATCATGATCATGTTGATAGTGTTGCTATGCAGTTTTCAGGCAGCGCTGTCACAAAGAAGCATTTCCGGAAAGGTGACGGATGCCAGCGATGGTGTTGCCCTTCCCGGTGTTACCGTCATTGTAAAGGGACTGACCGTTGGAACCTCTACCGATACAGACGGGAACTACAGGCTATCGGTTCCGGCCGGCAGCAATACCCTGGTTTTTTCGATGATAGGGTATCATGACCACGAGGTAATTCTCGGGGCGTCCAACACCTGTGATGTTGCACTTGAACCGGCCACAGAGCTAATAGAGGATGTTGTAGTCACAGCTCTTGGCATCAAGCGTGACAAGAAGGCACTAGGTTATTCAGTCAGTTCAATCAAGGCTGCTGAAATAACTGTTGCCGGAACGCCACAGAACGCCCTTGCCTCGCTCTATGGCAAGGCTGCCGGTGTTGGTATACAGCTAGGCACCGCAGGCCCTACCGGCGGAGTAAACATAAAGATTCGTGGTTCCGCAGGCCTCGATGTCAGTACAAAGACCCGGCCGCTGTTCGTCGTTGACGGAGTTCCGATCTTTGACGAAAACTCCAACATGGCAAACAGGGGTTATGACCCGCTCAACTCACCGGACTACGGTACCGGGATAAATGACATCAACAGTGAGGATATCGAATCGATTGAGATTCTCAAGGGTGCCAAGGCCACCGTACTTTACGGAAGCCGTGCCGGTAACGGAGTTGTGATGATCACAACCAAGAAGGGGCAGGCTACCAGGGGTCTCGGTGTTACCCTGACCTATCAGAATACCTTTGAACAACCTGTGAACACGATTGACTGGCAAAATGAATTTGGTTCAGGGACTTCTGTTTATGATACGGTTTACGGAACCAACAAACTGGGAGAGACTGTAAGGGTAATGAACAGCAGCAGGACTCAGTTCGGTCCGGCGTTTGACAACTCGCCGATCATGAACTATGACAGTACAATGACAACCTATAAGGCTTACCCGGACAACTGGATCAACATGTTCCGCAAGACGAACACGAACAGCCTGACAGCGGCCATTGCCGGAGCCAACGATAAAGGTGCCATGCGTCTCGCATTTACCACCAGGGACTACAACGGAATGATGGAGAACTTTTATCAGAAGACCAAGTCAGTAAGCTTCAGTGGCCAGATCAATGCCTCTGAGCTGGCACGGTTCGAGGTTTACACAAATATTCACAAGGTGCAGACCCAGAACAGGTACCAGAACATGTTCAGGCTTGTATCATATGGTTTCAACCGTGACCTTGACTATCAGGGGCTGAAGTACCTGTACAAAGACAAATACGGCCAGAAGGGAGTGCTTGACGATTATGGTCTTCCTCAGTCGTTTGACCAGTACGGTTATATGAATATGATGTGGGATCAGCTCGAGAACCGTGACATTGATGATAAGCTTCACATGACCGGGTCAATCAAGATGAACCTCCAGTTTACACCCTGGCTCTCTCTCACTGCAAATGCCGGGGCTGACTTCACTGACTGGGATTTTATCACCAGGAACAAGGTGACCAGGATCATGCCTGTGGTTGAAGGTGGCAGTTACAGGTTCAGCAGGAGGAACATCGTCAGCCAGAACTACAACGCATTCGTGAATTTTACCCAAAAGTTCCTTGATGACCGGCTTGATGTTGTGATCTTTGCCGGTCCGGAATTCACAAGTTTCTCGGAGAACAATATTGGCGTCAGCACAGTAGGAGGGCTTCAGTTTGACGAATGGTATTCGCTGAACGGCTCCAGGACCACAACCGGAAGCTTTGGCCAGACACGCTCTCACAACCGCAGTTCATATACACAGTACAGCGTCCTTGGTCAGGCCTCCTTCGGATGGGAAAACACCTACTACGTTGAAATCACAGCAAGGAATGACTGGTCATCACTGCTGCCGCCGGCCAATAATTCATATTTCTATCCCGGCATATCAGCCACATGGAACTTCAGCAATACCTTCTCTGTTCCAAAGCTCACCTACGGCAAGCTGAGAATGTCATTTGCAGATGTGGGCCGTGCGGCTCCCACACCCTATTGGACCAACCGCGACTTCGGCGTGGGAATGGTTGAGCGTACCAGCGCTGTCACCGTGTACGGTCCATCGGCACTCTTCACGAGTGATATCAAGAATGAGCGCAAGCGCGAATTTGAGATCGGATTTGATACACGCTGGTTTGAGAAGAGACCTCTTGTAGCTGAGTTCTCCTTTTATACCTCCCATACCTATGATCAGATCATGGGTCTTGGCATCACCCCGGCCACCGGATTCAGCACAATCAAGATCAACGCAGGTGACGTGAAGAACTGGGGTTATGAGCTCCTTCTCAAATATACTCCTTTCAAAACTGATAAGCTTACATGGGATGTCACCCTGACCACCGCAAACCAGCGGACGAAGGTCATCAAACTCTATCCCGGCATAACAGAATACCGGATTGCCGGTTCAAACAGTTATTCAATCATGGCAGTTGAAGGCAAACCAATCGGTGATGTGCAGATGTATGACTATCTTCGGGACTCCCGTGGAAACAGGGTGGTTAACAGCAGCGGCCTCTACATGCGTGATAACTCGAAGTTTGTCACTGCTGCCAATATCAATCCCGACTTCATCGGCGGATTCACCACCGATCTCTATTATGGCAAACTCAGTCTGCATCTCGGATTTGACTATAAGTTCGGAGGTACCTTCCTCTCGCACACAAACTACTATCTGCTTGGTAACGGCCAGAATAAGGAGTCTCTCAAATACAGGGATGAAGCCAATGGCGGGATGGCATACTATATCGACGATGCAACCGGAAAGCGCATTGAATGGAAGCATGACATGCCTGCTCCGGCCGGTGCGCGTGACAACATGGTATATCATGACGGACTCATACTCGAAGGAGTCAAACAGGTGTCTGATGGTGTCTATGAAAAGAATGATATAATTATTACTGCTTACGAATACTGGACCACGTACATTCAGGATATGAATGAGTGGTTTGCTCCAGACAAGCTCTACAAGAATGATTATGTCAAGTTCCGTGAGGCTGCAATCATGTACACCGTTCCACAGCAGATATCAAACAAGCTGAAACTACAGAAACTGACAGTATCACTTGTTGCCAGGAACCTGTTCTATATCTACAAGACTATGCCAAACATCGATCCTGAATCACTTCTGGGCAACGACCAGTTTGTAGAGTATACTCCTCTGCCACAGCTTCGCAGCTACGGTTTCAAAATCGATGTCAGTTTCTAACCAATTAAGAAATGGATAATATGAAAAAACTATTCATAATCATTGCCGTCTTCGGTCTGGCTCTGTCATCATGCCAGGATGTGCTTGAGGACGAGTACAAGAACCCTGAGACCGTAAACCCGCCGGAAGAGAAGTCTGTTGCCGGAATGTTTTCCGGGATGCTTTACCAGTGGCAGCTCTTCGTAAAGGATTACGGCGAATACTGGTGGCAGAACGACGGGTGGGGCATACCTGCCTACGCCCAGATAGCACACCGGTACATCACTGACCGCTACTTTGCTTATTATGTTGATTATGAGGATGTGGAGACCGGAGTTAACGGCTTCCACGGCAGTGCGGTTACCAACTCCTTCAGTTATCATTACACCAAGGTCAAGGAGTGGGCCCTGATGAAGGAAAAAATCGAAGCAATGTCAACGGCAGAGCAGGAACAGGTTGAAGTTTACTTTAAGCTTGCTACTGTTTTCAAGGATCTGCTTGCACTCAGAAGCGTTGATTTCTTCAACAGCATTCCGTATTCTGAGGCGCTGCAGGGTAACGTCGGAAAACTCTATCCGAAATATGATGATCCGAAGGAGATATACATTTCCATTCTGACTGACTTGAAGGAGATATCCGAAAGCCTTTCTGATGCCTATAACAAAATGAATCCTGATAACAAGGCATACTTCGCCGTGCAGGATGTTGCACTCAAGGGAGACATCTCCAAGTGGGTCCAGTTCATCAATGCACTCAGGCTGCAGTATGGCGTCAAACTCGCCGGTGTTGATCAGGCAACCGGGGTGCCACTTATGGCAAGCGCTCTGACCAACCTGCCAACGCAGGATCTATACTTCGGGCCTTACTCATATGAGTATCCCTCCGGTGGCGGAACAATAATCAGGGGAATGTATGAGAGAACCTATGCCAACTTCATCCCCAACGTCATTATGAAGAGGATGAACCACGGCACAAATACCTATGAACCGGGTATTGATGACCCCAGATTACCGGTGATTGCAATGCCGACAAAATGGAACAGCAACCAGGATTACCTGGGTGTGTCAATGAATTCTGATGCTCAGACTCCATTCTATGGTGCAGGTCACAGGTATTATCCCTACGGAGATAATCTCGAGAGCTCACTTGAACAGAATGCTGTTTCGATGTACAATTTTGCAACATATTTCCACAACTTCGAAAAGTATCCTGCAATAATGACTACAAGGGCATATGTGGATCTTCTGCTTGCTGAAATAGCCCTGAAGAACTACGATGCAACAGGTAAAACGGCAGCAGAGCATATGAGGGATGCGGTCATACATTCATGCGACTGGTGGTACTGGCTCAACGGAGTCAGCTCCTACAGGACGGACGTTGCCGTTCTGCACCCTGTCAAATCTGAGGCTGATATCACCACGTATGCAGCAAAGATAGCGGATGATTTCACCGCAGCAGTGGGAGAGGAGGAGAAGATGGAGATAATCATGCAGCAGAAATACATTCATGTAAACATCACGGATGAGTATGACCTGTGGGCTGAGTTGCGGCGTACACGCCACCCGCTGCTTGAGCCGATGGTACTCAGAGGCGAATACATGAAGCCCTGTCCTGAGCGTCTTCGTTACCCATCCTCAGAGCTTCAGCTCAACGGTGATAATTTCAAGGCTGTACAGGATCAGGACAATTATACATCTCCCATCTTCTGGGTTCCTGAATCAAAGAGGGGCACGGTATGGTATCTCAATGATGTCCTGCCGCTTAACCTTCCGCCATACTAGAAACCGGATACGGGTAAATTAAATTCAGAGGGTGTCATTTCCGGGAAACGACACCCTCTTTATTTTACCTGACAGGAACAAATGACTGATACTTAATCTTTTGCATTCATGTTTATTTTAATATATCCAACCGGGCTTCCAGAATCTGAAACATGCCTGTGCCCAAACATCATCAAAACCTGATTGACTTTTACCCTACTGAGGTTGTCTTTGCCTAACTCTATTTGCCAATACAAAACCTCGCAAAGATCTCTCCAAGTATATCCTCGGGTAATATCTTTCCTGTTATCAACCCGAGGTAATAGATTGCCTGTCTTACATCAGTGGCTATAAGAACCGTGGGTATCCCGTCGCGGAATCCGTCAAGCACCCTCTGAAGACTCTCTGAAACATTTCTGAGAGCATCATAATGTCTTGCATTTGTAACGATGTACTGAGGATTGTCGAGCCTGCCGGTCTCGACTGAGGCTGTCAGCTGCTTCTTCAGAGCATCGAAACCATCTGAATACTTTGCTGAAACGAAGAGCACAGGGAAGGGGCAGAGTCCCTCCAGTTCCTTCTTCAGTGATGAAGCAATATTTCGTGTAATAAGGTCAGACTTGTTGATGATCAATATTATCCTGGCTTCTGTATTACCGGTCATCTCACTGACTGAAGCGGCAAAGTCGGATATCTCACCAGCGCTGTCAGTGGCTTCCGTCACTGCCAGAACAATCTCTGCTGCCTTCAGTTTATTCAGCGTACGCTCCATTCCCAGTTCCTCAATCTCATCACCTCCTTGCCTCAGCCCGGCAGTGTCAATGAACCGGAAGAGAAGTCCTTCCACGTGCAATACCTCTTCAACCGTATCACGCGTTGTGCCGGGGATATCCGACACAATTGCACGCTCCTCCTCAAGCAGTATGTTGAGCAGCGACGACTTGCCCACATTCGGTCTGCCGGCAATTACCACCGGGATGCCTTTCCTGATTGCGTTGCCAAGCCTGAATGAGGAGATCAGCCTGTCAACCATCTTTTTGATCTTAATGACTGTCTCGGTCATTGCAAACCGGTCTGCAAACTGCACGTCCTCCTCGCTGAAATCGAGCTCAAGCTCAATCAGGGAAGCAAAGGTTATCAGTTCCTTCCTCAGTTTTTCTATTCCTTCAGAGAAGCCTCCCCGCAACTGTGTTGCTGCAAGACGGTGTGACGCCGCCGAATCGGCAGCAATCAGATCAGCTACCGCCTCGGCCTGCGAGAGATCCATCCTGCCGTTCATGAAAGCCCTCCGGGTAAACTCACCCGGCATGGCAGGCTTCACACCCAGATCAATAAGCAACTCCATGATCCTGTGCTGGATGTAAGGTGATGCATGATGGCTTATCTCAGCAGAGTCTTCTCCGGTATAAGAGGCAGGAGCCCTGAACAACGTCAGCAGAACCTCATCAATGAACTCATCACCTTTTCTGATACTTCCGAAATGGACAGTATAACCAGAGGCTGAGAGAATCTCCCTGTCGCCTGCCGGGAAAAACAATGAGTCAACCATTTTAAATGTGCCGGGACCGCTGACACGGATTATACCAATGGCTCCGCCAATACCGGTTGCCGGCGCTGCTATCGTTGTGTCTCTCTGTAGATTCATCGGCATTTTTTTTGCGTCCCGGCAAAGATAATGATTGAAGATAAGTTATTATATGCTAATTTAGAAGCTTGACTAACATATAATAACTATGAGAACATTGACTAGTGTAACAATTATCGCCGGTCTGATTTTCCTGACAGGATGCACCGGTAACCACAACAAGCTGACTTCTGAGGAAATTGAGCAGGGCTGGGAACTGCTGTTTGACGGCAAAAGCCTGGATCATTGGAGATTATATAACGGCGAAGGCACCGGCTCGTGGGGTGTTGAAAACGGATGCCTGGCTGCTGACGGCACCGGCAGCGACAGCACAGGTTATATAATAAGTAAAAAGGAGTATGCCAGCTTTGATCTGAAGTTTGACTGGAAGATTGAGCCCGAAGGCAACAGCGGAGTGATGTACCATGTGGTTG
This sequence comes from Bacteroidales bacterium, assembly GCA_009881065.1. GTDB lineage: Bacteria > Bacteroidota > Bacteroidia > Bacteroidales > VadinHA17 > SR-FBR-E99. The sequence continues at coordinate 19,757 of WXFE01000033.1, forward strand.
AATCTGACAGGTTCAGAACACCCTATCTGACAGGTCCTGAGTACCAGCTGATAGATGACACCGGCTGGCCCGAAGAACTGGAAGAGTGGCAGAAAACCGGTGCCGATTACGCGATGTACCTGCCTGATACTTCAAAAAAGGTACTCAATGAACCGGGCCAATGGAACAGTTCAAGAATTCTGTTTGACAACGGCCATGTGGAATACTGGCTGAACGGAGAGAAGATAGTTGAGTTTGAAGCCTGGACTCCTGAGTGGTTTGCCCTCAAGAACAGTGGCAAATGGGCAGGAGCACCCGAATACGGACTTGCAACCGTTGGTTACCTCAGCCTTCAGGATCATGGTTCCAGAACATGGTTCAGGAACATTAAAATCAAGGAACTGCCTTCAAGGGAAACCGGCCCGATCAACCTTTTCAATGGCTCTGACCTCACCGGCTGGACACAGTACGGAACTGAGAAGTGGTATGTAGAGGACAGCCTGCTCGTGTGTGAAAGCGGTCCGGATAAGGGTTACGGATACCTTGCCACGGACATGTACTATAAGGATTTCGATCTCTCGCTCGATTTCCGCCAGGTTTCAGACGGTAACAGCGGAGTCTTCTTCAGGTCAGTTATTGACGGAACAATTATCTCGGGCTGGCAGGTAGAGGTAGCTCCACAGGGTTATGATACAGGCGGTATTTATGAGTCATACGGAAGAGGGTGGCTTGTACAGATCCCTGACGAGAAGGAGAATATTCTTATCCCCGGTGAATGGAACAGAATGAGGATTAAAGTTGTCGGCCCTGATGTGACCGTATGGCTCAATGATACGGAAATGACACGGCTCAATGACCCTGCCATCGGAAAGGCCAATGGCAGGATTGCACTACAGATTCATGATGGGGGAGGCATTAAGGTGCAATGGAAAAACCTGGTTCTGCAACCTCT
>WXFE01000034.1 GCA_009881065.1 Bacteroidales bacterium
AATGACAGGCAATAACTGACGGACTGAATACCAGACAATAGTAAAGGAGAGGGCAGAGTATCAACCTATTCTAAGGGATTCTGCAAGCTGAACTCCAGACAATAGTATTAAAAGTAATAATCAAGGGGCTGATCGTAGTAAAGCTTTATTTGAGAAACTATATTTTCCACTAACTCAGCTGATTATTGAGGGGATTGGAAATCAAAAATCTATATGTCAAGAATTGTATTGTCTGCTCAATCACCTTATTATTGGGGGGCGAGTTTCGCAGAGCTTGATTGCTGTTTCACAGCAGACCGGGCAATCAGATAAAGAAAAATGCGACGCCTGCCACGCTGATGATCGCACCGGCAATCTCAACAGCAGTGATTTTTTCCTTGTAGATCCATGCTGAGGGAGCAAGGATCAGCACTGGCACAATTGCCATTATTGTTGATGCAATGCCGGCCTGGGTGTGCCTGACTGCAAGAAGTGAAAATGATATCCCCAGAAAAGGGCCAAAAATCGCACCCACCGTCAGCGCTTTCATGGCTGGCGGATTTTTCAGCGCTGCTGCCACATTTCCCCATCGCCTGAGTAAAGTAATCAATATTGAGAATCCGGCAATCCCTGCAATTATTCGTATCTGTGTGGAAGCGAATGCATCATACTCCTCCATGCCGTACTTGCTGAGCACTATTCCAAGGCCCTGGCCTATGGCTCCGATAAATGCAAAGAGCAATCCGGCCGGTGAAATCTTTATGGAGAGTCTTTCTCCGCTGACGGGCTTATTGAAGATGGCCAGGCTGATGCCGAAGATCACTATGATCATGCCGGTCATCTGCATCAGGTTCAGCGATTCACCCAGGATAAAATAGCCGAAGATTGCTGCCAGCGGTGGCGCCAGGGTCATGATCAGCATCGCGAACCTTGAACCGATGAGCGGATAGGATCGGAACAGGAAATAATCGCCAAGAACCAGTCCCACTATCCCCGAGAGTCCCAGCCAGAGCCAGTTGTGGATGCTGGCATCAAGAGGCAGGAAATGACCATTGGTAATGAGGGTATAGATTCCCAGGAAGAAGAAAGCCATGATCAGCCTGAGGATGTTGACCGTAAGGGAGCCGACTTTGCGGCTGGCTGACTCGAATGCCAGCGCGGTAACGGTCCAGAAGATTGCCACAGCCAGAGCGGCAAATTCCCCGGTGTGTGACGTAATGTAGTTCATGCCCGGAAATATCAGCGCACAAAAATATACAATACTCCGGTCCCTGTTCCTTATCGGGCTGTTTTATACGGGATTTTTTCCTTTAACCGGTTATATGACGGTTTTATGGTTATTTTTGGATAAACCTAAAACAGAATATCATGAATGCAAAGACAAAGGCCATTGTTTCCCACCTGTTTGTGATAGGTTGGTTGATTGCTCTCATTGTCAATTCGAGTAAGAAGGAACAGTTGGCCAGTTTTTATATCAGGCAGAATCTCGGATTCATAGTAGTATGGGTGGCATTGGAGGTTCTCCGGATACTGCCCATTGTCGGTCCGGTCATCCGGGTTGTTGGCGGGGTCCTTCTGTTTATTGGCTGGCTCATGAGTCTCATCTGGTCAATACAGGGAGAGCAGAAGCCGGTACCATGGTTGGGTGAACAGTTCCAGGCCTGGTTCAGGGGATTCTGATCTGATGAGCGGAAGAGTACATATATGGTCTGTTGGCTTTCTGCTGATGGCGGTCTCATTTTTTCCCGGATGCAGTGAGCCGGAGAGAGGGAAGCCCAACATCATACTGATTATTGCCGACGACCTGGGATACGGTGACACCGGCCCCTACGGGCAGTCTAAAATTGAGACTCCCAATATTGACAGGCTGGCGGCCGAGGGATTACGGTTCACTCATTTCTATGCAGGATCGCCGGTATGTGCCCCTTCACGATGTGTTCTCCTGACAGGTATGCACACCGGTCACTCACAGGTAAGGGGTAACGACGAGTGGGAAGAGAGGGGAGATGTCTGGAGCTACAGGGCGATGATAGCCGATTCCACACTGGAGGGTCAGAAGCCGCTGGCAGAGAGTACCGTCACCATCGCCTCCCTGCTGCAAAGAAACGGATATATTACCGGTGCTGTAGGCAAATGGGGCCTTGGTGCGCCACATACGGACGGACGCCCTGTCAGCCAGGGATTTGACTTCTTCTACGGATACAACTGCCAGAGGATTGCCCACACTTACTATCCTACGCATCTCTGGCGCAATAACCACAGGGTATGGCTGAGGAACGACACTCTTGCCCCGCATACAGGACTTGATCAGGGTTCTGACCCGCTTGACCCGGCCTCCTATGAGAAATACAGTCTCCCTGATTATGCGCCGGATCTGATGTTCAGGGAGATACTTGGTTTCATTGACTCCTGTTCCGGAAAACCCTTTTTCCTTTACTGGGCAACCCCCATACCCCATCTGGCTCTGCAGGCGCCTGAGGAATGGGTAAACAGGTACCATGAGAAGTTCGGTGAGGAGCCTCCCTACAATGGCAATGAAGGCTATTTCCCTGTAAGGTATCCCCATGCCACCTACGCTGCAATGATCTCATACCTTGATGATCAGATTGGCAGCCTCATCACTCACCTGAAGGAGAGGGGCATTTATGAGAATACCATTATCTTCTTTACCAGTGACAATGGTCCGGCATGGAGCGCAGGAACTGATCCTGAATGGTTTGCAAGCGCTTCCCCCTTCAGGGGATCAGAGGGTTATGGCAAAGGTTCACTCAACGAGGGTGGTATCAGGGTTCCGCTGATCGCCTCATGGCCCGGGGTGACTGAGCCGGGAGGTGTCACCGGCCATCTCTCTGCCTTTCAGGACTTCCTTCCGACGATATGCGAGATAACCGGCACAGAGATACCCGGCGAAACTGACGGCATCAGTTTCCTTGCGGTACTCCGCGGAGGAAAACAAAAAGACCATGACTATCTCTACTGGGAGTTTCCCGAATACGGAGGGCAGCAGGCCGTGCTCATCGGGAGGTATAAGGCGCTCCGCAAGGGAATGCACAATGGCAATGACGCTTTTGCACTCTATGACCTTGAGAATGACCCGCAGGAGAGTGTTGATATTTCAGCAGACCATCCGGAAATCATGAAGAGGGTCGGGGAGATAATCCGGAAAGAGCACAATACCTCAGGGAATCCGCGATGGAGGTACAGGCTGCCGGGAGAATGACACATGGTGAAATAATGCCGGCTTCCGGAACGTTATAGCTTAAATGCACCGGCATGGGAAAAGAGCTTTCTTCCTGCACGAAGTCAGCTCTCTTTACGCGGTTTCCGGAATGAGTGAATTGGCAGAAATAGTTGAAATACTTGAAGGATTTGTGCCGGTGAACCTGGAGGGTATCGCCGCCGTGAGGTACATGAACCGTGTTGACACCAAGTACCTCTTTTCATCAGGCAGGCTTCCGGAGCTTCTCCGCGGGGTGCAGCAGCACTACAGCGCCCTGGAGATTGAAAACATGCGCGAGTTCCCTTACAAAACAGTATATTTTGACACTCCTGACCTGCTGTTCTATACCCAGCACATCACCGGGAAGCTCAATAGAACAAAGGTCAGAATCAGGACTTACGAGTCGAACGGACTGACCTTCCTGGAGGTAAAACAGAAATCGAACAAAGGCCGCACATGTAAATCACGTCTTGAAAAGGAGCCCGGTGATATGAATCACATTGAGCAGTCAAGGGAGTTCCTCAATGAACTTGTCTCCCCGGAAGCCGCGGCGCTGAAACCTGTCATCACCACCTCCTTTACCCGCATCACCCTTGTGAACCTGGAAAGATCCGAGAGAATAACCATCGATTATAACCTGGCATGGAACAACTTCAGGGGTGACAGCCTGAGGATGCCCTTCCTGGCAATAGCTGAGATCAAGAGTGACAAGTCAACGGCAATGTCTCCATTCTTTCTCATGCTCAAGGAGATGGGGGTACGCAGGACAGGATTCAGCAAATATGCGGTTGGTATGGCCCTGGTGAACAGGACAGAGAGGCAAAATAATCTAAAACCGAAGTTTTTATTAATTAACAGGATCAGGGATGAATATTACAGGAATGACGCTGCCCGACATCAGTGTAGCCATGGCAGGACAGGAAATGTTTAGCTTCGCAGGATTACCGGAGTTGTTGCTGCGTTTCTGCATCAACCTCGTGGTGATACTGGTTCTGGTGCGCTGGCTTTATTACAGCACCACCAGGAGAAAGGATTACCTCTTTACCTACATTCTCATTTCCAGCGTGGTTTTCCTGCTCTGCTACCTGCTTGAGAGTGTCAGCCTTCAGATAGGGTTTGCACTTGGCCTGTTCGCAATCTTCGGCATAATCAGATACCGGACAAACCCGATGCCCATCAAGGAGATGACATACCTCTTCCTGGTGATAGGTATTTCGGTGATCAATGCCCTTACTGCAGGCACAAGCATGATTGAGATCATCTTTGCCAACCTGGCCGTGATACTCATCACCCTGGGACTTGAGAAGGTATGGTTGCTGAGGCATATCTCTTCAAAATCGATCATATATGAAAAGATCAACCTGATAGTGCCGGAGAAGTATGACGAGATGATTGCTGACCTGCAGCAGAGAACAGGGATCAAGGAGATAAAGAAGGTTGAAATAGGTGCGATTAATTTTCTGAAGGATACATGCAGGATGATAATCTATTACGAAGACAGGGGAAGAAATGTAAACCTGGCTGACCAGAACGGATTCATCAAACAGGATGACAATGACGATGATTAGAAAGCCGGCGGTTCTGCTTATTGTGATGCTGTTCTCCGTGATTGCGGCGGGACAGAAAACTGATTACGGCATCTGGTATGAAGCCACTGCTACAAAGAATATCCGGAAGGGGCTCAGGGCTGATCTTGAAGCCAGCGTCAGGACCAATGAGAATGCCGGTAATATAGAAAAGTTTTACTTAGAGCCCGGATTGAGGTACAAGTTCAATGACTACTTCAATGCAGGAGTTTATTACAGGTTTATCGGGCAGAAGGAGAAGGATGGTCTGTACCACGCGCGTCACCGGTGGTTTATTCAGATGAAGGGCACTGCTCCATCAGTAGCCCGCTTCACCTTTGCAGTCAGGTACCGTATCCAGCAGCAGTTCAGAACTTACCATAAGGATCCGGAAGACAAGGAACCGCAATGGTATCAAAGGGTAAGATTCGAACTTGATTATGATGTCAGGGGTATCCCGCTGAAGCCCTACATAAATGCGGAAATGCATATGCAGCTTTTTAACCCCAACGATATTCTTGCTGACAAGTGGAGGTCAATGGTGGGGATAGAATATACGCTCAACAAGAGGCATACTTTCGGACTCGAGTATATATACAATGACAGCAGGGTTACAAAACCGCCTTACGAGAACCTTCTTGGCATTACCTATTCAGTGAAGCTTTAGTTTCATTCCGTCAGAGTCACTTTTAATCTGTTCACGGAAAGCTGTTACGTACCTTCAGTGCCATCGTTTAATGATGTCAGGTAAGTTGTTCCGTCGCCGGGTGCTGGTTTGAAGTTATCAGACATAACCTTAATCAGTAGTCTTAATTCAGGGAGTATTATAGTGGTGCAAATCGATGATTTGCCTTATATTTACAACAGGTTTTCAGCCCCGGACTGTTTTTATTTTTTAAAAAAACTGACATGAATAAATGGACTACCGAAAAAATTGGAGATCTTAACGGAAAGAGGATAGTAATTACAGGATCATCACACGGGATAGGTTATGAGGCGGCCGGAGTTCTGGCATCAAAGGGTGCTGAGGTGATTCTTGCAGTAAGGAACAGGGAGAAAGGGGAGAAGGCCGCTGCAAAGATCAGGGCCATGAACGGATCGCAGCCTGTGGTTGTGATGAACCTCGACCTGACGGACCTTGAATCGGTAAAGAAATTTGCAGAAGAGTTTAAATCCCGTTATGACAGGCTTGATGTGCTGATCAACAATGCCGGAGTGATGGTTCCACCCTATAAAAAGACAAAGGATGGCTTTGAACTTCAATTCGGCACAAACCATCTCGGGCACTTTGCACTGACCGGTCAGTTGCTGCCGGTGCTGATGAACACACCGTCGTCGCGCATTGTCTCCACCAGCAGTATAGCTGCGAGGAGGGCAAAGATTCACTTTGACAATCTGGACGGTTCGAAAGGATACAGACCTATGAAATTTTACCGCCAGAGCAAATATGCCAATCTTCTGTTCGCCATTGAGTTGCAGAACAGGCTTAAGAGTGCAGGGTCATCAACCATCAGCGTTGCCTGTCATCCGGGCATCAGTGCCACGAATCTTCTCTCCCGCGGCAAGGGAAGAGAGACCGGCAGGGTGATGAAGGCACTCCTGCGGTTGGTAGCCCAGCCAGCTTCGATGGGAGCATTGCCAACACTCTGCGCTGCCACTCATCCTGAACTGAAGGGAGGTGAGTATTTCGGTCCCGAGGGCCCGGGTAATACCAGGGGTTATCCTGTGCTTAACAATGACCCGGCAAGACTGTACAATCCAGACATCTCTGCCAGGCTGTGGGAGGTGTCGGAAGCATTGACAGGAACCCGGTATAGCATCTGAGGAGAATCAGCAGGTTATCTGGAATTAGCCGCAGGCTGTAATGCTTTGCATAACCTGGAGTGAGCCTGCCACAGGGCATTGGCCCCGG
>WXFE01000035.1 GCA_009881065.1 Bacteroidales bacterium
ATGATGAAAGCCCGGGTTGGTGACATGATTTTCGGGGAAGACCCCTGGATCAATGAGCTTGAGGGGGATATCAATTAAGATACGCGAGTAAACAAGCAACGTTCACACCCCTGGGTCAATGAGCTTGAGGGGGATACCTGCCCTGAAAACTGGTGACAGAAGCATAAGGATGGTCACTCACCTTGATGTGAGCGAAGGAGAGATAAGAGAAGCCTGTGATATAGTTGCTAACCTTTGAAGGTAAAGTAGATCGCCCCGAGAATGCAGATGAAGGCAAAAAGGTGGTTGAGCCTGAATGTCTCGGTGCGGAAGAAGAGCAGGGTAAAAACAACGAATACTGATATTGATATCACTTCCTGGATGAGTTTGAGCTCAACCAGTGAGAAAGGACCACCGGTCCCCCGGTAGCCTATCCTGTTTGCCGGTACCTGGAAGAAATATTCAAACAGTGCTATCCCCCAGCTGGCCAACACGATGCCCAAAAGCCCAAGCAGGGCATTTTTAGAAACGTTCTGGTACCTGAGATGCCCGTACCAGGCTATTGTCATGAATGAATTGGAGACTATCAGCAGCAGTATTGACCAGAGACCTTTCATAATTCCTTCCGGTAAACAAGTTTGGAGTCACCGGGACCGTAAAACTCGCGGAGGGTAGCCTCAAGCTCATAGCCGTTCCTTTCGTAGAAATGCCTGGTGGGCTCGTAAAGAGGTCTGCCGGAGGTCTCTGCCCACGCTATCTTTCCTCCAAGGGATAGTATCCGATTCTCACTCTCTTTCAGGATCAGGGAGCCATAATGCTTGTTCCTCTGCTCCTCATGCATGGCAATCCAGTATATGTCCCATGAGTGGACAGATGAAGGATTTGGCCCGAAAGTGGCAAATCCTATAATCTCTCCCTCTTCCACGAGCTTAATCCAGTAGTATCCGCTTTTTTCTTCTCCATGGGTAAAAGTCTCGTCGGCAAGGGAAAGAGCTACCTCTATCTCGAAATCGTAAAAAAAACCTGATGAAGCAAGTATCTTTTCAAATACAGCTCTGTCGGCCGGGGTTATATTGAATGATATTTCAGGCATGGATAATTGTTCAGGCGTTAAGGTCGTTTATGATGTGCCTGATAATTTCCTGGTGGGTATATCCGGCATGTACTGCAGCTGAAATGAATCCGCTGTCAGGTGAGATACACGGATTTGCATTCACTTCAAGCACATAGACATTTTCATTGGCGTCAACCCTCATGTCAACGCGCGCATAGCCCTTCAGGCCGAAGGTATGCCAGCAACCGTTGACGGCAGCTCTCAGGTTGTTCATGAGCTTTTCGCTCAGGTTTTCCGGGAAATGGCGCCTGCTATTTTCATACTGGAAGGTCTCTTCCACCCATTTCGCCTTATAACTTACTATCCGGGGGATATCATCCGGATAGTTCTCGAAGAGCATTTCCGCCGGCGGCAGCATTTCCGGCCCGTCAGGACCGGATATGACACTTACGTTGAATTCCCGTCCCTCAATAAACTCCTCGATGAACCAGTGTTGATCATTCCTGCCCCTGAGAATCTCAGGAGGGGTGCCGTTAAAGGTAAACACTGACTCTTCCGTAATACCCAGTGAACCGTCTTCCCATACCGGCTTAAGGATATATTTCTTTCCGGGAACAAGCTGCGAGGCTTCTGACACCCTGTAACCTCCGGCGACAGGTATTCCGCTGGCCTTCATGATCTTTCGTGCCAGCACCTTGCTGGCAGTAATGAAGGTAGCTTCCACCGGACAGCCTGTATAGGGAATGTGGTACATGTTCAGAAGTCCGGGGATAAAATAGAGTATCTCCGCCTTATTGCCGACCGACTCCACGAGGTTGAATACGAATTCAAATTCCCCGCCGGCCATCTCCCTGATCTCACTGAAAAAATTCTCGGTTATTCCGCGGCATTCAACCTGATATCCAAGACTCTGCAGTGTCTCATTAATGAAATTGACCTGATCAAGAACATCGAGCTCGTCCGGCAGGGCATCAGGAGCCGGTTCATTGTATATTATCAGGCACCTCTTTGTCATTATGCAAGTCCGTAACGTTTCTTCGCAGAATTGATTATCATCTCCATCAGGGTACTGAAGGCAAGTCCGTTCATGCGCGAGAGCAGGGGCAGGTCTGAGTGAACAGGGTTCATTCCTGCCAGCGGGTTAACTTCGATCATACAGATCCTTCCGTGGCGGTCTGCCTTCATATCAACACGCCCGGCGTCTACAGCTCCAAGGGCACGCCAGGCGCCAAGGGCAACTGCGTTGCACTCTGCCCTCACCTCCTCATCATATACCCTGTAGCGGACATAATTCTCATAGTTTTCCTTGACCTCCATTGAGTAGGGAAGGTTATCCCTGCAGATCACCTCCATGCCGCCGGTAACTTTCGCTTCGGCACCATTGCCGGTAACACCCACGGTAAACTCCCTTCCGGGGAGATACTCCTCAATAAGCACAGGCTGGTTAAAGGCTTTCAGCAGCCCGCTGACAAGCGGAACCAGGGATTCACGGTCCCTTATCACGCTTTTGGTGGAGATGCCCTTGCCCGTACCCTCGGCAACGGGTTTTACGAAGAGCGGGAACTCAAGTGAAGAGAGGTCGTCAAGATCATGGAGGCTGTTTGCTATTATCCCGGGACAAACAGGCACACCGGCAGCAGCAACCACCAGCCTGGTGAGATATTTATTGAGTGATACGCCCATCACCACCGGCCCGCTGAAGACATAGGGAATCCTGTATTGGTCAAGCAGGGCAGGCACAACCGATTCACGGCCGTCGCCAAAGAGCCCCTCGGCAATGTTGAACACCATGTCCCACCGTTCACCGGCTGCCAGCCTCTCAACCAGCTGAAAGATATTTCCAATGCGTACGGTATCGTAGCCAAGGCGTACAAGCTCATTCTCAATGGCGGCCACGGTCTCCTCCTTGTCAAATTCAGCCGTCTCCTCCATGGTATAACCCCGTTCAAGGTACCACGAACGGAGGTCATAGGTGAGTCCAATCCTCATCCCTTAACTACTTTTTGTTGGGGTAAGTGTAGCGGTTCTTTTTATAGTTTCTGAGAACCCATTTTTCCGGGCCGCTCTCGACTACATAATCTGGCAGGACAGGTATCTTGCCGCCTCCGCCGGGAGCATCAACCACAAACTGTGGTACTGCGTATCCGCTGGTATGTCCGCGGAGGTTTTCTATGATGTCAATGCCCTTCTCGATGGTGGTTCTGAAGTGGCTTGAGCCCGGTATGAGGTCACACTGGTATATGTAGTAAGGCCTTACGCGCACGGTGAGGAGCTTATGCATCAGGCTCTTCATGGTTGCCGGGTCATCATTGATACCTTTCAGTAGTACAGTCTGGCTTCCCAGGGGCATGCCTGCATCGGCAAGCATCTCACATGCCCTGCGCGTTTCGGGGGTCATCTCATCAGGATGGGTGAAGTGGATGCTGAGGAAGAGCGGGTGGTATTTTTTCAGCATGTTCACCAGCTGCGGGGTTATTCTCTGTGGCAAAACAGCCGGTACTTTCGTTCCGATCCTCAGTATCTCGATATGTTTGATTGCCCTCAGGTTTGAAAGCAGGTACTCGATCTTGCTGTCATTCATGGTGAGAGGGTCACCTCCGCTGATGATGACATCACGAATCTCAGTGTGCTCCCTGAGATAATCAAGGGCCTGTTCCCATTCAACTTTGGTCAAATGGCCCAGTTTGCCCACTGAATGTGAGCGTGTGCAGTACCTGCAGTATGATGAGCAGAACTGAGTCACCGTAAAGAGGGCCCTGTCAGGGTAACGGTGGACTATACCGGGCACAGGGCTGCTTCCCATCTCATTGAGAGGGTCAGCCTTTTCGGCATCAGTAATGATCAACTCATCACTCGTCGGTATCATGGTTCGGCGAAGCGGTGACCACGGCCCGGAGTCATAGATGAGTGACAGGTAATATGGAGTGATCCTGAGCGGCAGCCTTCCTTTCAGCCTGTTGAGGGTATTGATCTCGTCACCGGTCAGTGTCATGACACGGGAGAGGGCCTCGGCAGTAGTGAAAGAGTTGCGCAGCTGCCAGCGCCAGTCATTCCAGGATTCAGCATTTGCAAGGGGGAAGTAGCGGCGTATGAATTCCGAACTCCGGTTGCTAACTAAACAATCGTGGGATCCGATCTGCGGGAAGATCATGGTACCCGCGCCAGGTTCTTCGTCTGAAGAACAACCCATGAGGCGGCTCTCAACACGAGCAGCCGTTGCCTCTTTTCTGTTAGCGTTCATACTTCGGTAAAATACTTTACCTTTTTTTCTGGTTGTTAATTAATCGTTTTAGTTATTAAAAAGTTTCATTAAATCTCCGCAAAGTTATTAATTGGATAACCTTCGGTTTTCTGCTCCGGTCGAAAGATATTAACATGCCAATCATGCCTGCTAATATCTGGTTTTCAATTTTATAGCCTGTCTGAATCCGGGTTATTCACAGCATTCATTCAGGTGGTGAAATCGATGCCCGGAATTTGAGGCGCAAACATATATCAAAATCTTATATTTGGATACTTCTGTGCCATTATTTTCAGATTATTTTCTATCATCCGGTCGCGCTGCGCTGCACATAACTGTGTGCGGCCTGCATCTTCCGGTGTATTCATCACATAATCAATTAGTTTATCCATTGTTGTTGTTGCCACGTGCATTCTCGTATCTGAGCTGGCATAATAAACAAAGAGCGTGCCATCATCATCGGCAATCCATCCGTTGCTGAAGACAACATTTGAGACATCGCCTACTCTTTCATCCTCAAGTGGTTCAAGGAAGTGCCCCGAGGGTCGCTTTATAACTCTCCACGGCTCTTCCAGGGAGGTCACAAAGAGGTAGAGGGTGTATCGGAGTCCGGCAGCTGTTCTCCTGACGCCGTGTGCAAGGTGAATCCAGCCGTATTCTGTCTTCAGGGGTGCCGGTCCCTGGCCGTTCTTCACCTCTTTTACCGTATGGTACTGCCGCGGATCGACAAGTATCTCCTCACCGAGCACTGCATGCTCCATGCTGTCACAGAATCCTGCTGATATGCCGCTGTCACCTGTCTCGATGAAACCTGACTGTGGCCTGGTGTAGATCATGTATTTGCCGTTGACAAACTCGGGGTGCAGAACACAATTTCTCTGCTGTGCCGCTCCGGAAGCGAGGTCGTCGAGTCTCTCCCAGGTGTTGAGGTCCCTGGTACGTGCAATACCGCAGCTGGCAAGTGCTGCAGATGAATCGTCAGGCTTGCTCTTATCCTTTCGCTCTGCGCAGAAAAGGCCATAAATCCATCCGTCTTCGTGCCTGGTCAGTCTGATGTCATAAACGTTCATCTCGGGGTCTCCGGTTACCGGCATCACGATGGGCCGGTTCCTGAAGCGCCAGTTATTGATGCCGTCAGGGCTCTCTGCTATGGCAAAAAACGACTTGACGTCGAAACCCTCGGTGCGTATAGCCAGGCAGTATTTGCCATCAAGCTTTATTGCGCCGGCATTGAAGGTTGTATTTATGCCGAGGCGTGTCATAAGATGGGGATTGCTTCGGTAATCGAGGTCATACCTCCAGAACACCGGCGTATGGTCGCGGGTGATTATCGGATGGAGGTACCTGTCGAAGATTCCGTTGCCGCCTTCCTTCCTGATATTGGGCCTGCTGATGAGTTTTTCATGATCATCAAAAAGGCGTTTTACCCTGTCATCGAATTCCTGTTCTGTCATGGTTCCCGGTTTTTTCCGAAACAAATATAACGGAAAACGCAAATGACATGCTTTGATTGCCCTGCACGCAATGCATTTGTATTTTTTATAAATTGCAGTGATCCAAATAATACCATGACTATGAGAAAAAACCTTGCCATCATCCTTGCCTGCCTCTCTTTCATGGCCATATCATGCAACAGGAACACCTCTCATGACTATATGGTTGTTGGTTATGTGGCCGGCTACAGGAACTTCGATTTTTCACAGATCAATGCTTCGAGTCTGACCCACATCAACTATGCCTTCGCAAATATCATCAATGGTGAGGTGATGTTCGGAAGCGAGGGCATTGACAATACTGACATGAATGCAGATGATATAAAGACCCTTACCGCACTGAAGAGTGTCAATCCTGATCTCAGAATCCTCGTTTCCGTCGGGGGGTGGGGGTGGTCCGGCAACTTCTCCGATGCAGCCCTTACTGACTCTTCACGAAATCGCTTCGCGGCGAGTGCCGCAAGGTTCATCAGGGAATATTCCCTTGACGGGATTGACATTGACTGGGAATACCCGAATCATCCGGGTGCCGGGAATACGTACAGGGCTGAGGATGTACACAATTTCACACTGATGCTTGAGTGTGTCAGGAAACACATTGATTCCCTGGCAGCGGCGGAGGGGAGGAAGGAGAAATACCTCCTGACCATTGCCACGGGCGCCAGTGAGCTCTATGCTGCAAATACGGAACTCGGCCCGCTATCACAATATCTCGATTTCATCAATATCATGACCTATGATTTTCATCACGGCGCCAGCTACCAGACGGGTCATCATGCCAACCTGCACCTTTCATCCCTTGATGCTCCTGACGGCGATGCCACCGACAGGGCAGTGGAGCTGCACCTGAAAGCGGGGATACTGCCGGCGAAGTTGAATATAGGGATTCCGTTCTACGGAAGAGTATGGAGAGGAGTGGAGCCGGTTAACAACGGCCTCTACCGCGAAGCCACCACCACAGGGGCCGGCATGCCGTACGCCGAAGTGCTCGAAGCCCTTGCCAACCCGGCCTTTACCAGATTCTACGACTCATCGGCCGCTTCACCATTCCTCTGGAATGAGAGTGACTCGGTCTTTATATCCTACGAGGATGTAACCTCCATCGCTGCCAGGATGAAGTATGTCAGGGAAAAAGGGCTGGGTGGCGTCATGTTCTGGGAGTACACGGAAGATGTCGGCGGGAAGCTCCTGCAGGCAATTACCGACGGACTAAATGACAGGCAATA
>WXFE01000036.1 GCA_009881065.1 Bacteroidales bacterium
GTCATGATGATGGTCTCCGCACTCCGGGGAATGGCAACCGCCGGATTCATTCCCCCAATCCTCCTGGCCGGAGCAATGGCTGTTTCCCTTTTGCACCTCGGAGTACCCCGGAGGTCGTGGAGGGCAGTTCTCAACATCCTCTCATCTCCACTGAGCCGTGAGATAGCAATGGTTCTTCTGCTTGCCTTCGTGTCACTAGCGGGGTGGCTGAAATCAGACCTTTTTCCGCCGCTGATAACGGGGCTGCTGGCACTGCTGACACTAATCTCCGTAGATAATGTCTATTTCGCCGCTGACAGGTCGTTCAGCCTGAAACTTCACAGCGGCCAGGCTTTTTTTACAGGCTTGTATGCTGTCACATGGTTCATTGAGCCCACCATACTCTTTATTGTTTTTTCGATGCTGGCTGCCCTTTCGGTGGTAATGCGATACAAATCCACGGAGGCCGGCAGCCTTGCGCGCACACTCTATTACATAAGGGCAATGGCGTTGCCTGTTGTTTTTATGCTGATCTACCCTGACAGCCCGTTAACAGACATTGCAGCCCTCGTGGTTTTCATGGCAGGCTTGATTGCTGACAGGCTCCTTTTCTACTGTGACATCAGGCCGCCAAATATAAAAGATAGATTAACAGAACATCTGGAGAAAGAATATGAAAAAAAGAGGGATAAACAGCGTCAGAACGCCGGTATATCGTGATTCCGGCTTCGAACTTCCTACAGCAGAAGCCACATCGGGCGCTTTTGCAGCAGAGACGGGTCATGAGCGGGAGCCTGATCTGTATATATATTCACGATACCGCAACCCGACGGTTGTTGCTGCCGAGGAGGCAGTCATGGAAATTGAGGGGTGTGGCTGGGCGTTGCTGGCACAGTCAGGCATGGCCGCCATTGACATAGCCCTTTCGATCTTCCAGGAGGCAGGCAGACAGAGCAAATGGCTCTTCTTTTCGGAGATCTACGGCGGTACACTGTCATACATCAGCAGCGTGCTGCAAAAGCGCCGCGGCATCGATGTGAGCCTCTTCAGACCCGTTGACGGCAGGTATGACTACCGGCAGCTTGAAAGCGTGCTGTCTGATTTCAGGCCTGACATTCTCTTTTTCGAGACAATCTCTAACCCGTTGCTTATCGTGGCAGAGGGACGAAGAGTCATTGAGCTTGGCAAAAAATATGGAGCCAAAGTTATAGTAGACAACACCTTTGCCACCCCGATGCTGTGGAAGCCCCTCAGTGACGGAGCTGACCTTGTGATCCACAGCGCCACCAAGTATCTGTCTGGTCATGGCAACATTACAGCCGGTGTGATATGTGGCAACAATGACAAACTGATGCAGAGCGCAGTAGAGTACCGCAAATATGTGGGGCATATGCTTTCGCCTGACGATGCCTATCGACTTCAAACACAGATGGCATCTTTTGAGCTTCGTTTCAGGCAGCAATGTGACAATGCGGCAGCAGTGGCGTCAATGCTGCAGTCATCTGACCGGGTTGCCGGCGTGCTTTACCCCGGACTTGAAAGTCATGAAACCCATGCAGCAGCCAAAGAGCTGACGGAAGGGAAGGGATATGGTGCTATGATCACCTTTGATCTTGCAGGAGCTTCGCCGGAGGCGAAGAGGGAGAGGCGCGACAGGTTTATTGCAGCTGTTTATCCGGAAATCAGGCTTATTCCCACGCTGGGCGACAACCATACGATACTGATGCCTGTGGAGGCAGTATGGGGAACAAAGTATCCTGAACCCGGAATGATAAGATTATCTGTAGGTTACGAAGAAACTGACAGGCTTGCCGCGATTATCGGGCGCGGACTGAAGGGCTGATCACCATTGTATTGGTTCCATCCCTCTGGCAACAAGCCACTGGTTGCATCTGCTGAAGTGCGAGCAACCGAAAAAGCCGCGTGAAGCTGAGAGGGGAGAGGGATGTACGGTCCTGAGCACCAGGTGCTTTGACTCGTCAATTGATGCCCCCTTGTTCTGTGCATAGGCGCCCCACAGCAGGAATACCAGGTTTTCTCTATCACGGTTCAGTGCACTTATGGCGGCATCGGTAAACCTTTCCCATCCCCTGTTCTGGTGCGAGAGCGCCTGGTGTGCCCTCACGGTGAGAATGGCATTGAGGAGAAGCACACCCTGGGCTGCCCAGCGTTCGAGGTTGCCCGACTCTGGCACCGGCACCCCGAGATCGCGGTTCAGCTCCTTGAAGATATTCACCAGGCTGGGAGGGAACTCAGTGCCGTCAGTGACCGAGAAACAGAGTCCGTGTGCCTGCCCGTAATTATGATACGGATCCTGTCCTATGATCACAACCCTTACCCTGTCAAAAGGGCAGAGGTCAAATGCGTTGAAGATTTTGTTCCCAGGCGGGAATACCTGCCTGGTACGGTACTCTTCCCGGACAAATTCCGTCAGAGTCCTGAAGTACTCCTTTTCAAACTCCCCGCTGAGTTTTTCTTTCCAGCCGGCTTCTATTCTTACCTCCATAATTGCATGCACAGTCTATATAGTGTTAAATATATTGAATTTTCATTGAAGTGTCATTCCGTTATGAAAGAAGGGATAAAAACGAGTTATATTATAATCTCAAATTCAAAAAAAATGATTGATCTGCGCAGTGATACCGTAACCCGGCCCTCAGCCGGAATACTTGAGAGGATGATGAAAGCCCGGGAATGCTTGAGAGAATGATGAAAGCCCGGAAATGCTTGAGAGAATGATGAAAGCCCGGGTTGGTGACATGATTTTCGGGGAAGACCCCTGGATCAATGAGCTTGAGGGGGATATCAATTAAGATACGCGAGTAAACAAGCAACGTTCACACCCCTGGGTCAATGAGCTTG
>WXFE01000037.1 GCA_009881065.1 Bacteroidales bacterium
GAAGAAATAGTGCCACTAATCAATAAATTCAAAGTAGAAGACGATCAGTTGTTTTTATTCTATCCCGAGAATAATTACTTGTTATTTCACCGTACAATTGAAGAGTCTTGAGTACAATAGCACATATGTTAATCGCGGCCAGGCCGCGATATCACCAACAGGGTTCTCATAATGGAACGAAAATTTTTTACCTGGAAAGCAGGAAAAAAAGCAGGAAAATATTTGGAACATGTCATTTCTTTTTCGTACCTTGAATGTTGGTGCTTAGTATGTTATGTTTCTGATTGTTGTTTTTGATTACCTAATACAATGAGTATGAGCACGTTAGAAATTAAACACCAATTCCAGCACAGTTCTAATGCTTTACATGGCATTTATACCTTTTTAAGGCGGGCATCCTATTTAGACCGTGGGAGTGAACACGAAAGAGCCGTGACCCACGGTCGATAACGAGGCGGTGAAAATATTGAAGAATCTTTTAAACAATATATAAATAAAGTCATGAAAGCGAAAAATATTTTTAAAATGCTAATAATATACATGTTATGTATTATAATAGTACCCGGTTGTCAGAGATATAACGACGATAACTTTATATTCAACAATAAATATAATGACATAATTGTTAAATACGAGAATATTAATTGCATTTCGCCTGCCGATGCTATTTCATACCCGGAACCATGGACGAAAGAAATTGCCGAAAGCTTTTCCATTTCTAAAGAAACTCTCAAAGAAACAAGTACTTGCGGCTTAATAGAAACAACACTTAATAACCCTGAGATATACGCGATACGGCCCTGGTGTGGATATTGTTCAAGTTTTAGTGTAGATGGTATAGCGTATTTTAATAATATTATAGCCGACGATGAAGTAATTCAAGAACTTCTTACACGTGCTGACGTTGTTGAAAAGTTAACAGGCAGATATTCTCATGCTGTTTCAAACAAATCACCTGAAAAAGATGAAGCTACAAATAGATATTTAGCAGTATTAATAGCATCTGATGCAGTAAGACCGTTACTTACAAATCGGCAAGCTGAAGATTTGTTGGTTTTATCATTAAAAATGATCAACAAACTACCTGTCGATAATTACGATCATGGTAAAACCGACCATGTACATATATTGGTAAGTGCATTAATGCATTTAAATTACGAGCCATTTCTTAACGATTCATATTTTGTTGATGGAAAATTGGAAACAGTAACAACCGGATATAAAATATGTAATGAAGCGCCAGACCTGGTTATACAATATTCCATTGATTATCTGAATCTTAGAAACACATAAACATGAAAAATTTTAAATTTAAAATACTATTTTTTATATTGTTAATTACTCATATTAATGTTTATGCATAATATTATTTTAACCAAGCATATTACCAGCAAATAACTGTATATACTCCAAATGGAACTCCTGTTACTGCTTATAGTTTAGTATCGGGAGATTATTCTTCAAACAAGAAAAGAGAGCTTAAAAATTATTGGTTAAATCGTTATAACAATAGAATAACATATTTAGGTGAGGCAACTAAAAAATACAATTGTCATACATATGCCTGGCATTTATCAGAAGAGGAGGAGAGGTATGGATAAATTCACCTGGTGATGATATATATTGGAATGATTATAGTTATGCACAAGTCTCTAATCAATTGCAAGCAACAAAAGTTTCGTTTGCCAGTGATGATCATTCTGCAATAACCACGGGTACAACAGATGTATTTATATCAAAATGGGGTCCATCTCCTTTATTCAGGCATAGTAAAAATGATTGCCCATACGATGTAACAAATTTACACTACTATGCTCCCGTAACTATCTCCGGCCCAACATTAATCTGCTCTTCCGGCGCCTCATTCACTGTTAACAATCTTCCAACTGGAGCGACTATTGTATGGAGCCAGGGCCCGAACCTCACCCGTACTTCCGCGCAGGGAGCCCATCCATGTACTTTCTCCGCCACCGGCTCAGGCAGCAGTTGGATCAGAGCTACCCTGGTCATAGGTAGTGACAGCGTTACACTTGCAGATAAAGTTATATGGTCTGGTCCTCCGATTATAAGTTATGTTACTATTGATGGTTCACTAACAATTCCTGAACAATTCTGTACTGAGCAATATTATATTTTTAATGCTGCTATTCCTTCGGCATACCCTGGCATAGTTAGTTATTCCTGGACAGGAGATAATGCTGAGATATTGAACCCGGATATAAATCCAGTGTATATAAACTTTCAGGGGGTTGGTGATTATGGCACTGCAACCTTACATATCAGTGGTACATGTGGACAGGCAACAGGAATGTATTCAGTAACAAGGGAAATAATTAACTGTGGTGGTGGAGTAATCTACAGTGTTTATCCTAACCCTTCTGATAATGAAATTACCATTTCAATACCGTTTATTGAATCAAGTAATGCAAAGATATATGTTACAATAGTTGATATATCTGGTATTGTTTTATATCAAGGTTATTCTTCGGTCGGGCAAGAGATAAAAATAAATGTCAGCCAATGGAACCCCGGTATTTATACAGCAATATTCAGGAATGAAGCAGAAATCAATAAACTACTGTTTATAGTTAACTGATTTCATGTCTCCTGTTTTCCGCAATGGGACACCTTAAAAATAATTCTGGATAATACCGTATAGTTCCTGCTGCTCTTGTTCCATCTTAAGCAGGTGGCTTTCTGTGTGTTTGGACTCAGGGAGGGTATAAGTTATCTGATACATGTTATGAGTGATTTCTGCTGCCTTTTTCAGTGACAACGATAAACAGTATCAATCTCAAGGGATACTCCCTGATAACGGAAGAGGTAATCGATTGTCTTCAGCTTACTCAGCGGGAAGGCAATCCGTGAGATAACAAGATGACGAAAGAGATCCTGTGGCTTGGAGAGGTGATTTATCTCCTGCCGGGCCTTTTCCCTGGAAGCTGCCTTGATATTATTGAGGCAGCTTCTTTTTTACTGATCTCTCCTCCGGGATAACAGGCCGGCAGGTTTCTGCCAACAGAAACCTTATCAATTAATTAGAGTGCCCGTTGTAAGAAAGGTGATCAATTATGACAATCACTCCCTCTTTTCCGTGAGTCCGAAGCGGATTCCGGCTACATGGCTTATCAGCCTGACGGTTTCGTCAATCCCGGCCAGGGAAGAATTTATACAGAGATGATAAGACTCTGCGGCACCCCATGTCTTCCCGCTGAAATAATTGTAATATGATGAACGGCCTTTGTCAGTGCGCTCTATCAAATCTTTCGCCTTGCTTTCTGAAAGCTTGTGTCTGACTGCGATCCGTTTAATTCGGTCTGCCATGTCAGCGCTGATAAACAGGGTCAGGCAGTTCCGTTCCTCCTTTAACACATAATCTGCACACCTTCCTACAAAAATGCATGATCCCTCGCCAGCCAGCCTCCTTATCACGTCACTCTGTATCCTGAACAGCGATTCGTTACTGAGATAGTAATTCGGGAAGAAATCATCGGTCAGCGAAGTGCGCAGTCCCAGTATTCCCGGGAAGAGGCTGAAATGCTTCTGCTCATCAACTCTCTCGAAGAACTCCTCCTTGACCCCGCTCTGTTGTGATGCGATACGGATGAGCTCCTTGTCATAAAACGCTATCCCCAGCCTGGCAGAGAGTTTCTGGCCTATCTCCCGTCCTCCGCTGCCAAACTGCCTTCCTATAGTGATAATATATCGGTTTACCATTGACCGGTGGTTTTATCATACTCAAATTTAAGCTTTAAAATTAATTTTCTGCCATGTGCAGGTATATATTCCGTAAGGTACAGCCGGATGACTGTGACGGCATTAACCCAAAAAATAGTACTTTAGCTGCTGTATTTCTCGTACAGGAGCATACAGTATGAAGAAGAGATACATTCTCTCGCTTGATCAGGGAACCACCAGCTCAAGGGCCATCCTTTTCGGAAGTGACGGGCAGCCTGTGGCATCGTCCCAGAAGGAATTCACCCAGATTTTTCCGCAGCCCGGCCGGGTGGAGCATGATCCCGCTGAGATATGGTCTTCTCAGGCCGGTGTGGTAGCGGAAGTGGTAGCCGGAAGCGGTGCTGACTATTCTGATATTGTCGCCATTGGCATCACAAACCAGCGCGAGACAACCGTGGTATGGAACAGGAGAAGCGGCAGGCCTGTGTACAATGCCATAGTCTGGCAGGACCGTCGCACAGCGGATATGTGTGATACCCTCAGGGCTGAAGGCCATGGCGCAATGATAGCTGAAAAGACAGGCCTGGTGATTGACGCCTACTTCTCGGCCACCAAGGTAAAATGGATTCTTGACCATGTTGATGGTGCCAGGGCAGCAGCTGAGAGGGGTGACCTTGCATTCGGAACTATTGACTCATGGCTGGTATGGAACCTGACAGGCGGCAGGCTGCATGTCACGGATGTTTCAAATGCATCACGCACCATGCTGTTCAATATCCGCAGCCTGCAATGGGATGAAGAACTTCTTTCCCTCTTTGAAATACCTTCATCAATGCTGCCTGAAGTGCGTTCATCATCAGAGATTTACGGTCATTCTACCGGCCTCTTTGCCTCCGGGATACCCGTCGCAGGGATAGCGGGAGACCAGCAGGCTGCCATGCTGGGACAGATGTGCGTAGATGAAGGAATGGTAAAGAACACCTATGGTACCGGTTGTTTTATGATGATGAATACCGGAAGTGAACCGATGAGATCCGGCAACAGGCTGCTTACTACGGTGGCATGGAAGATAGGAGATAACACAACCTATGCCCTTGAGGGCAGTATCTTTATAGGCGGGGCAGTGGTCCAATGGCTGCGCGACGGACTCGGCATCATACGGCAGTCATCTGACGTGGAGACCCTTGCATCACGGGTAAGCTCGGCGGAAGGCGTCTGCTTTGTCCCGGCATTCGCCGGCCTGGGAGCGCCATACTGGAACCAGCATGCCAGGGGTACCATTACCGGCCTGACACGGGGTACAACCGCAGCCCACATCGCCCGTGCCGCCCTTGAAAGCATAGCATTTCAGACACTTGATGTGTTACTTGCGATGGAAAAGGATTCTGATCTGAAAATAAAAGAGTTAAGAGTCGATGGCGGAGCTACTGTCAATGACAGCCTGATGCAATTCCAGGCTGACATTCTTCAGACAGACGTACTTCGTTCAGCAGTAACGGAAACGACAGCATTGGGTGCAGCCTTTCTTGCCGGTCTGGCAACAGGGTTCTGGGGCGGCATGGATGACCTGCGGGGTCTCTGGCAGGCCGGACATCATTTTGTCCCGGCTATGAAACCGGAGGAAAGGAATAGGCTCATACGCGAATGGAACCGTGCGGTGAAGAGTGCCGCTGCATGGGCAGATGATGCCGTAAGATGATAAGATCTGCAACAAATAATCAGAAAGACCTTTGTCGAGAAAAATAATGAAACCCACATGAACCAAACAGACAAACACCTGTTCATAAAATTCTCAGTCATGCGGGTTCAATCACACTTTAAAATCAGAATTGTATCATGATAAAAAAAACAATCCTCCTGGCTGCCCTGATGATGCTGGTCATTGCACCGGATATTGAAGCCCGGACTGCTGACAGTACAGATGTATATATGATTACCTGCGCACCGGGTAATGAAAGCTACTCTATATACGGCCATACCGCACTCAGGATTGCCATACGCGGTTCAGATTTTGACATGGTCTATAACTGGGGCATATTTGACTTTTCCACACCCAACTTCGTCTACAGGTTTGCCAGGGGGAGGCTCGATTATATGCTGGGAGCATACAGTTACAGCAGGTTCCTCCAGGAATATATATCCGAGGGGAGGTCTGTATGGTCTCAGAAGCTTAACCTGACCACAACGGAGAAGGAGAGGCTG
Source organism: Bacteroidales bacterium (assembly GCA_009881065.1). Lineage (GTDB taxonomy): Bacteria > Bacteroidota > Bacteroidia > Bacteroidales > VadinHA17 > SR-FBR-E99. The sequence continues at coordinate 5,881 of WXFE01000037.1, forward strand.
TTTCTCCTTATCAATGAGAACCTCCGGCCAGAAAACGTGAAGTACAGGTACGACTTCTTTTATGACAACTGCGCAACCCGGGTACGCGACATCATTGCTGCCTCTGCTGATGACACCGTCATTTTTCCGGTGAAGGAGAAGAGCTTCAGCTTTCGTCAGCTGATAGACCCCTACCAGAAGGTGCTTCCGTGGCTGGATCTTGGCGCCGACATGCTGCTCGGACTGCCGGCTGACAGAAAAGCCTCAGTGGCTGATGAGATGTTCCTGCCCATATTGCTGAGAGACAACTTCGCCGGAACCGTCATAGTTCATGACGGAATAGAGGAGTCGCTGGCAGAGCCTCTGGAGACTGTGGTAGACATCCCTGCCACACAGACCGCCAGTAAGGCATGGGTGCCGCAGGCTCTCTTCTGGCTCATATTCGCATTTGTTGTGCTCGTTACATTTGTTTTCAAAAGGCCGGGGCTGGAGAAGGTGATTGATTACATACTCTATTTCATATTTTCCGTAATTGCACTCTTGCTGATTTTCACAAATATCTTCTCGGAACATGATGCACTTCATCTGAACCTGCTTTTCCTTGGGATAAACGTGCTGATTGCACTCCTTTTCATCATGATGATTGCCGGGAAAAAATCGGTGAAGCTGAGCAGGTTGACTCTTACCCTGTCACTCCTGTGGTTTCCTGTTGCCCTCATTGCCGGGCAGGGGATAAACCCGGCGCTGATACCGCTGGTGCTGACAATCATGGTCAGGCTCTTCAGGCACTGCAGCTTCGGGAAGGAGCTTTAACACATCTTTAACAACATTTAACAAGGATTTTTAATATCAGAAATGATCTTTGCGAAGCTTTTAAGCTCAGGAAGGAATTACAATATAACAGTATATGGAACACACAACTGACATCAGGCTTCTGAATGAGAAGATTGAAAAGGAAAGCGCCTTTGTTGATCTTGTCAGGCAGGAGATTAACAAGGTAATAGTGGGTCAGCGTCATCTGACTGATTCACTGCTTATCGGGCTTCTTTCCAACGGGCATATCCTTCTTGAGGGTGTGCCTGGTCTGGCCAAAACACTTGCCATCAAGACCCTGGCTTCGATCATTGACACAAAATTCAGCAGGATTCAGTTCACTCCTGACCTTTTGCCTGCTGACCTTATCGGAACATTGATCTACAGTCAGCGAAAAGAGGAGTTTGTTGTACGCAAGGGGCCCATCTTTGCCAATTTCATTCTTGCCGATGAGATCAACCGCTCACCGGCCAAGGTTCAGAGCGCCCTCCTGGAGGCAATGCAGGAGCGTCAGGTGACCATAGGTGATACCACATACAGGCTTGATGAGCCGTTTATGGTGCTGGCAACACAGAACCCTATCGAACAGGAGGGTACCTATCCGCTGCCGGAAGCGCAGGTTGACAGGTTCATGCTTAAGGTGGTGATCACCTACCCCGAGAAGGAGGAGGAACGCCTTATCATTAGGGAGAACCTGGCCAGAGAGTTCCCCGTTGCAAAGACAATACTGAAGCCGGAGGATATAATCCGCGCCAGAAGCGTGGTCAGGGATGTTTACCTTGACGAGAAGATCGAAAACTATATCCTTGACATTGTATTTGCCACCCGTCAACCCGACAAATACGGTCTCTCAAAGTTCACCCCGCTGATAGCCTACGGAGCCTCGCCCAGGGCAGGGATAAACCTCGCGCTGGCTGCTAAAGCATATGCCTTTATAAGGCGAAGGGGATTCGTGATTCCCGAAGATGTCCGCTCCCTCTGTGCCGATGTCCTCCGCCACCGCATAGGACTGACATACGAGGCTGAGGCTGAAAATATCACTCAGGATCAGATCATTGCAGAGATACTTAATACAGTCGAAGTCCCGTAGAAGGATGAAGAGATTACAACTGTCACTGATCCTGCTGATATTTATGATCCCTGTAAAGGCTCAGGAATTCTACGGCATGACTGAAAAGAACATCCGTGCTCTCATGGAGAGGGATTATCAGGGTCTGACGCCTGACAACATGGTCAGGAACAATCTCTTCAGGTATCTCAGATACCATTCGGCTGACGACGATGAGACATGGATTATATTCCTTGACGATAGAAACAGGTGCAAAGGCGTCAGAATAACATACAGCAACACTCTTTACGATACGAAGATCAGTGAACTGAACAGGAAGTACGGATATGGCGAAGGCGGAAAGTGGAGTTACAGGCTGGAACGGAACCGGATTGCAGTCACGGTTCACCGTGATGAATGGTTTTTTACAGTCACACATGTGCGAATGTAACACCTGTAAGTGAAGTGGAAACAACAGAACTGTTAAAGAAGGTAAGGAAGATTGAGATCAGGTCGCGCGGGCTGACCCGCCAGATCTTTGCAGGTAAATATCACAGTGCTTTCCGTGGCAGGGGAATGACCTTCAGCGAGGTGCGCGAATACCAGGTTGGTGATGACATCCGCAACATAGACTGGAATGTAACCGCCCGGTTTGGTCATCCTTACGTCAAGGTTTTCGAAGAGGAGAGAGAACTGACAGTCATGCTGTTGGTAGATGTAAGCCGATCGGGAGATTTCGGCACGGTGGTTTCCACAAAGCGGGAGATGATGACCGAGATAGCTGCCGTCCTTGCATATTCAGTAATTGTCAACAATGACAAGGTAGGCCTGATGCTCTTTTCTGACCGTGTGGAGAAATATATTCCCCCGAAGAAGGGCAGAAGCCATATGCTCAGGATCATTCGTGAGATGCTCGGTTATAAGCCTTCAGGATCAGCCACATCACTCTCTGAGCCGCTGAGATACCTTACCAACATAATAAGGAAGAGGTGTACCGCCTTTATCCTGTCCGATTTCATCGCACCGCCATTTACCGATGCCCTGCGTATCGCATCGGGCAAACATGACGTGGTTGCCATCCGCGTCAGTGACAGGCGTGAGAAGGAGATGCCTGACGTGGGCTTCATTAAGATTCTGAATCCGGAGACCAACCGTGAAGAATGGATAGACACCTCCTTTTCGGCTGTCAGGAGGGATTATGCCGCGCAGTGGAAAAAGCATGATGAGGCAGTTGGCTCAGCCTTTGTCAGTTGCGGAGTTGATTCGATATCCGTCAGCACCGGAGAAGATTATATCAAACCACTTATCTCACTGTTCAGGCACAGGTAGTAATATGAGAAAGGCTTTCATTTCAATATTGGTTTTACTTGCATCAGGAGTTCTCCTGTCAGCCCGGCAGATAAGGGTTACCTCTAAGCCTGACACCTCAGTCATACTTATTGGCGATCAGATTGGCTTTACTGTTACCGCGGAGCTGCCTTCAGGTCTCTCTGCCTATATGAGCGGTGCTGCCGACACCCTGGCCGGAAAGATTGTAATATTGCGCAGGGACCCTCGTGACACAGCGCTCTCAGCAGACGGGTCGGTAACAATCACTGACAGGTATCTCATTACGGCATTTGACTCCGGTTCATATACCATTCCGCCATTCTATGCGGAGGTGGCTTCCGGCGACAGCCTGCTCAGATTCTTCTCTGATTACTCATTTCTGGATGTGCTTCGTCCTGATGTCACCCCGCCTGACACTACTGATGTTATTTTTGACATAGTTGGCCCGCGAAGCGCCCCCGTAACCTTCCGGGAAATCCTGCCTTGGATAATAATCACCCTGATTGTCGTGGTGATCCTGTGGCTGCTTGCACGCTACCTGCCAAGGAATCCGCTTGAGCGGTTTATGAGGCCGCCAGCCCCGCCCGAACCGGCACATGTCATTGCACTGCGTGACCTGAAGGCCCTCAGGAGTGAGGAGATATGGCAGAAGGGGGAGATCAAGGAGTATTACTCAAGGCTCTCGGACATACTCAGGAGATATATTTCCAACCGTTATGGTATCAGCTCTCCCGAACTGACGACAGACGAGACTGTGAGGATGCTGCAGAAGGCATCGGTGACAACTGCGGGACAGATGGCTGTTGTTAAGGAGGTATTGTCACTCTCAGACATGGTTAAGTTTGCCAAATATCTGCCCGACAGTGCTTTGCATGAATCATGCATGGATAGTGCCGTGAGTTTTGTCGAAGAGACCAGGCTTCCGGATGCCGTTCCGGCTGATTCCACGGATAAATCTGATAAGACGGAAAACGGAGACGGTGCCGGTGCACTCCCCGGAAGGGAAAATGAGAAAGGAGGGCTCCATGCATAACATTGTCTTCGAGAACGGCTGGTTCCTCTGGTTTCTGCTCATCATACCGCTCCTGGTGGCACACTACATCTGGCGCCAGGGAAAGGCAAATGCCCCGGTAAAACTCTCCACGGCAGGATTCTTCGCCGAAGGGCGCAAAACATTCCGCCATTACCTGAGACACCTTCTCTTTGCACTCAGGGTGACAGCCATAGCGCTGATAATAGTGGTGATTGCCAGGCCGCAGAGTGTTGACAGGTGGCAGAGCTCCACCACTGAGGGGATTGATATTATCCTTGCCCTTGACGTGTCGGGATCAATGCTTGCCCGTGATTTCAGTCCCGACAGGCTGGAAGCATCCAAGAACGTCGCAACGGAATTCATCAGCGGAAGACCGTATGACCGCATGGGGTTGACAGTGTTCAGTGGTGAGAGTTTTACGCAATGCCCCCTGACAACAGATCATGCCGTACTTATTAACCTGCTCAGGGAAGTGAAGAGCGGTATTATTGAGGATGGCACAGCCATTGGCGTGGGACTGGCCACTGCAATCAACAGGATAAAGGATTCAGATGCCATCAGTAAAGTCATAATCCTGCTGACTGACGGCGTAAACAACCGGGGATCAATTGACCCCATGACGGCAGCGGAGATAGCGAAGACATTTGGCATCAGGGTATATACAATCGGTGTGGGAAGCATGGGGTATGCAGACTATCCGGTTCAGACACCCTTTGGCATGAGATACCAGAAGATGCAGGTGGAGATAGATGAAGCTCTTCTTCAAAAGATTGCAGAGATGACCGGCGGTCACTATTTCAGGGCAGTGGACAATACCAGCCTCCAGAAGGTGTACGGTGAGATTGACAAGCTTGAGAAATCAAAGATAGAGACCAGGGAGCACAGCAGGCGGGATGAAGTGTTCATGTCATGGGCGTTCGCAGCTCTTGTCCTCTTCTCCCTTGAGCTTCTGCTGAGGTATCTCTTCATGAAAAACATGTCATAGCGCGATTATGGAAACATTCAGATTTGCACATCCTGACATGCTTTACCTGCTCCTCCTGGTGCCGGTGCTGATTATAATATGGGCTATCGGCAACAGGAAAAGGAGACTGGCGAGGGAACGCTTCAGCGACGCGTCAATGCTGGAACGGCTCTCGCCTGATTATTCGCCTGCCAGAATGGCGGTTAAATTCATCATCAGGCTTCTGGCCTTCATTATGGCCGTGCTCACCGTTGCAAGACCACAGTTCGGCTCGCGGCTGGAAGAGGCTAAACGTGAGGGAGTGGAAGTGGTGATAGCCCTGGACGTGAGCAACTCGATGCTGGCTACCGATATAATTCCCTCAAGGCTCGAAAGGGCCAAACAGGCTATAACCCAGCTCGTTGATCAGCTGAAGGAAGACCGCATCGGCCTCATTCTCTTTGCCGGAGATGCATATACACAGATACCGGTTACCAATGACTATCTCTCCGCCAAAATGTTTCTGTCAGCAGCAGGACCTGATGCCGTTTCAAAGCAGGGAACCGCTATCGGCGCTGCCATTAATCTGGGAATCAGGTCATTCACTCCTGATAGTGACAAGAGCAGGGCGCTGATAATCATCACTGATGGTGAGAACCATGAGGATGATGCGGTTGAAAAGGCACGCGAAGCGGCTGAGAAGGGTATCGTGGTGCATACAATAGGTATAGGCTCGCCTGACGGATCTCCCATACCGGTGATGAGTGGCGGAAGAGTGGATTATCTTAAGGACAGACAGGGAAATACGGTCATTTCGAAGCTTGATGAGAAAGGTTTGCAGGAGATTGCGTCGGTAACGGGCGGTAGATATGTCAGGGCCAGCAATACCAGCATAGGACTGACCGAGATTTACAATGACATTGGCCGGATGAAAAAGAGTGAGATCAACACCATGATGTACACCGAGTACAATGAGCAGTTCCTCATACCTGCGGCGCTTCTCTTCATACTGCTCGTGACTGACCTGCTGCTGGCCAACAGGAAGAGCAATCTTCTCAGGCGTATAGGGATTATCGGAAAAGAATCCAAAAAGGAAAGGATATGAGAGGGAAGGAAACAGCTTACAGGTTGGTTGTTGCCGTCATCTGCGCGGCAGCAATCTCTCCTTCACTCCACGGACAGGAGGAGAGGGAATATATCAGGAAGGGAAACAGGCTTTACAGGAAAAGTGAGTTTGCCGGCAGTGAAGGAATGTACCGTCTTGCAGAGGAGGAGGGAAAATCTTCAGGCGATGCGGTCTTCAACCTCGGTGACGCCCTTTACAGGCAGAACAGGTTTGGCGAAGCTGCGGAGGAATTCAGCCGTGCAGTACAGACCGGTGAAGCAGATTCACTCAGGCAGGCTGACGGATTCTATAACCTGGGCAATTCACTGCTGAAGGAGCAGAAATTCAGCGAGAGTATCAATGCCTACATCAACTCGCTGAAACTCAATCCTGACAATATCCAGGCAAAGTACAACCTGGCTTATGCCCAGGACCAGCTGAAGAAACAGGAAGAACAACAACAACAGCAGCAGCAGGATCAGGACCAAAACCAGGATCAGAACCAGGATAAACAGAATCAGCAGGATCAGCAGAACAAGGATCAGGACGATAACAAGGATCAGGAGCAGAAGCAGCAGGATGATCAGCAGCAGCAACAGCAAGAACAACAACAGCAGCAGTCATCCATGAGTCGTGAGGATGCAAAGCGTCTTCTTGACGCTCTTGCTGCCAATGAAAAGGAGACTCAGGAGAAGGTGCTGCGTGAAAAGGCTGCCGGGGCAAGGGTAAGGGTCATTAAAAACTGGTAATTTTACAGTGATGAAAAGAATAACGACGGTATTGGTTTTTCTGCTGGCCTGCCTTGCGGCAGCTGCCCAGGAGGTAACGCTTACCGTTGATGCACCGGAGAGCGCCGTTGCCGGGGAAAGGTTCAGAATCATCTATACCATCAACTCTACAGACGGTCAATTCACCCGGCCGAAGTTCGATCCTTCATTCTCAGTGCAGGGTCCTCAGCAGTCAACCAACCGTAATGTGCAATGGATCAACGGAGACATGAAAGTGGTTTCCTCCACCACCCTTATTTACTATGTTACTGCTGGTACACCAGGCACTTACACCATTCCGGCGGCTCAGTTCGAAACCAAAAGAGTCACAGTCAGCTCGCAGGAAAAACAGATAGTCATATATGACGGAGATTCGTCGCAGCAGGCAACAGGCCGGCAGCAGGGACAGACAAGTGCAGCCGGCGATGCTCCTGCCTCTGGGTCAGAGGTCTCCATGAGGATACTGCTCAGTGACCGTGATGTTTATGCAGGTCAGCCTATAACCGGAACGCTGAAGCTCTACACCCGCATTAATCTTTCTGGAATACAGGAACTTAAGCTTCCTGACTTCAAGGGTTTCCTGAAGGAAGATATTGAGACCCCGCCTTTGCGCAGTCTTGATAATGAGGTCATTGACGGTGTTCAGTATGGTACCGGCGTCATCCAGCGTTTCGTGCTCTATCCCCAGATCGCGGGTGAGATACGCATTGAGCCGGCAGAGATGACCGCCCTGGTCCAGGAACGGACTACAGCTGCAAGAGATCCCTTCTTTAACGATCCGTTCTTTGACAGTTTCTTTTCATCAGTATCAACCGTACCCCGGAAGATAACCACACAGCCTCTGACTGTCAGGGTCAGGCCTTTGCCTGAACCAAGACCGGCAGATTTCCACGGCGCTGTCGGTTCTTTTACCATAGAGTCATCTGTTTCCGCCACTGATGCGAAGCTGAATGACGCCGTCACACTGACTGTCACCCTCAAAGGTTCGGGAAACCTCAACCTCGCGGGAGAACCGGTCATAAGCTTTCCCCAGGGTATTGAAAAGTATGATCCCAAAGTGACCGTCAGAAGTTCAGGCATATCCGCGGGAAGCAAGGTTTTTGAATATCTTCTTATCCCGAGAAATACCGGCACCTTCGAGATACCTCCCGTATCATATTCGGTTTTCGACCCCGGGCAGGAAAAGTATGTGACACTGCGCACCGGCGGATTCACTCTCAACGTCACCGGCACACCCGGGCAGGAGGAAGGCGCTGCTCCGGTCTATATTCCCGGGGAGGATGTGAAGTATATCGGCCAGGATATCAGGTTCATCCGGAATGGCAATGGCAGGCTGACCACGCTATCCTCACCGCTGGTGGCATCACTGCATTACTGGCTATGGTTTGCGCTTGCCCTCTTTATTGCACTCCTGGTGCTTGTTGTACGTAAGCAGCAGATCAGGCGCAATGCTGACAAGGCAGGAATGCGGAACCGCCGGGCGGCAAAGAATGCCCGCAAAAGACTCTCCAGGGCCACTGCACTTCTCAAATCAGGAAAGAAGGAGGAAGTGAATGCCGAAGTTGCCAGGGCACTCTGGGGTTATCTCGGTGACAAACTACGCATAGACCAGTCTGATCTCACCCGGGAGAAGTGTTACACGGCACTGAGAGAGAGGAAGGCAGATGAGGAGATGATCACGGAGCTCGACCGGATACTCACGGCTACCGAATACTCACAGTATGCTCCGGTATCTGAAGTAGAAAGCCCTGCGGCACTATGTGAGAGAGCTGCCCTGCTTATCGGGAAACTAGACAATGTACTGGACTAGAGGAGGAAGAAGATGAAAAGAATAGTGCTTATACAATTTATATTCCTTGCCTGCATGGTTACTCTTGCCGGGCAATCACCCGAAGAACGGTATGCCCAGGCAGGCGAGCTCTATGGTTCAGGTGACTATTCAGGTGCTGCATCCCTCTACAGGAAGCTTTGGGAGGAGGGGTACAGGAGCAGGGATCTCCTCTACAATGCGGGAAACGCTTTCTTCAAGTCAGGCGACAATGCCTCCGCCATCCTCTTTTATGAAAGGGCAAAGCTTCTGGCGCCTGCAGATGAGGATATTGACTATAACCTGCAGATAGCCAGGAGCCGTATTACAGACAGGATTGAATCGGTTCCACAGCTGTTTTTTGTCAGGTGGTTCGATTTTCTTGCACTGCTGACTTCTACAAATACCTGGGCAGTGGCTGCCCTTGTGATGTTCCTTGTGGCCCTGGTGCTTGCGCTGCTGTTCCTCATAAAGGCCAGGGCAAGGGGACGGCTTCTCTCGTTCTGGCTCGCTATCGCAGCGCTGCTGTTCTCTTTCCTGATGATTTTACTGGCTCTTCGGAACAATAACCTCGTCAATCATAACAAAAAAGCAGTGATTACCTGCAGCATCGTTACAGGCCGAAGCGCCCCGGGAGAGACCGGCAACGAGCTCTTTGTGCTCCATTCAGGCACCACCGTTACCGTTGAACAGGAACTGGGAGCATTCCGTGAGGTGAGACTTCCCGATGGAAACAAGGGATGGATCAGGTCAGACTGCATGGAAAAGATATAATCGGTTAAAACTATTTTCTTAACTTTCTCCCGGAATCAATTTGTCCGGACATGAAAGGAAAAATACTGATGGTTTTGCTGGTATCCGTGCTGGCGCTGACTTCATGCAAGAAACGCAACTTTACTGACAAGGGCCCGACCGACGTCCGTATCCATAACCAGACAGGTCAGGTCGTCAGCGATGTAACGGTCACCGTCACTGATGACCCGGCATACTCAATAAGGTCACATAACTACGGCACTTTGGCTGCAGGGGCCTGCTCTGAATACTTCAGATTCGATATAGCATATCCCGAGGCTGACATCACTGTAAAAATTGACGATGTTATCTATTCCACGCCGGCAACGCAGTTTAAATACCTGCCTTACATTGGTCCTGACAGGATCACCTACAGTATTACAATAGTTGATGCGGTGAACCGGATACTGGATATCGAAACAATCATCGAGGAGCCTATTGACGATCTTTAGCCCCGGGAATGAAGGAGTTCATCACGGTATGTCCGCGCAACTGTTACAGTACATGCACCTTCAGGGTATTCACGGAAGATGGCAGGGTGATGCGCATTCTCCCTTACGAGGGCAACCTGGCTACACCCGAAGGGCCGTGTATCAAAGGACTTTCCTACCTTGAAAGGGAATACTCTTCAGAACGGTTGATTTATCCTCTCAGGAGGCAGTCTGACGGCTCCTTCGTGCGCATCGGCACGGATGAAGCCTTGAATATCATTGCAGAGAGACTCTGCGGGGCGAAAGCAAAGCATGGTCCGCATTCAGTATTGTTTTACAGTGGCAGTGGTTCCTCGGGGCTGAGTAATGATATTGCCGTCAGTTTCTGGAAACTGTTCGGCGGAGCCACCACAACCTACGGCAACCTGTGCTGGCCGGCCGGACTCGAAGCTGTCAGGCTTACACTGGGTGAGGTTAAGCACAACCTGCCCTGGGACATTGCAAACGCGTCCATGATCATCCTCTGGGGAAAGAACTCCGCTGAGACCAACGTGCAGGAGATGATTCACATCGCGAAGGCGCGACAGAACGGAGCAAAAGTGGTTGTCATAGACCCGCGTCGTACCCTCACTGCCGACAAGGCTGACCTGCTCATCAGACCCAGGCCCGGCACCGACGCAGCCCTGGCGCTGGCCATGGCCAGGGTGATAATTGACCGCGGACTAACCGACAGGGAGTTCATCAGCAGGCATGTTTCGGGCTTTGATCAGTTTGCAGCATCACTTCAGGTAACACCTGCCAAAGCACAGGAAATTACAGGAGTACCAGCTCAGACAATCATAGATATTGCAGTGGAGGCAGCCGGTGCCGGTCGTCTGACCATTGTGGCCGGCTACGGGTTGCAGCGCTATACCAACGGAGGGCAGACAATAAGGTCACTTCTTTCCATTCCGGTAATTACTGGCATGATTGGCAAGCCGGGATGCGGGTTCAATTTTGCCAACCTGCAGAGCTACATATTTGATGATGTAAAGGAGCCCCTGAGTTATTATCCCCATTCTGAAACTGACCAACCATTCAGGCGTGCCATCTCCATGGCAACCTTCGGGCAGGACTTCTTTGCCCTGGAGGAGCCGGCAATAGAGTTTGCCTGGATAGAGAGAGGGAATCCGGTCATTCAGCTTCCGGGGAGCAGCGAGGTGAAGAAGGCGCTGGAAGCGGTGCCTTTTAAGGTTGTAGTAGAACAGTTTATGACTGACACGGCGGCGATGGCTGACATCATCCTTCCTGCAAAGGGAATGCTTGAACAGGCTGACGTGGTGGGCTCCTACTGGAATCCGTATGCCCAGTACAAACCTAAGATTGTTGATCCGCCCGGCGAGGTGCTTCCCGAGAGCGAAATATACTGGCGGTTGGCCCGGCTGATGGGTCTGAACGCGGATGAGGCCGGCATTCCAGCCCCCGAGAAGTATGACGACTGGCTCATGAAGAGGATAAGCTGCACACCGGGTTTCGTGCGGGAGGAATTGATGCAGAAGCCGGTGATACCTGACCGGAACGAGCACCCGGCCTACGCAAACATGAAATTTGCCACTCCTTCGGGAAAGATAGAGCTCTGGTCTGAAAGGGCAGTGAAGCTGTGGGGTGTGAATCCGCTGCCGACCTATGAACCGCTGGACAACTTTGGGGAGGCGCATCTTCCCATGAGGCTCATGACACCGAATATTGCATCACGTATCCATTCACAGTTCGGTAATCTGGAAGTTGTCAGGAGTGTGGTTGAAGAGCCTGTATGGAAAATATCGGTTGCTGATGCAAGGAGCAGGGGTCTGAAAAGTGGCGACATGATCAGGGTGTTCAACTCACGCGGAGAGGTTACGGGAAGAGTCAGCGTCACACACCGCGTCAAAAGCGGCAGCCTGGTCTTTCCCAACGGTATATGGCTTGGCGAGGGCGGGGGAGTGAACAGGCTCATAGCGCCGTCAGAGACCGACATGGGGCATGGAACTGCCTTTCACAACACGAGGGTTGATATAGAAAAGATGGCGCCATGAGGAAGGGATTCTCATTTGACGCCGCACTCTGTGTAAGCTGCAAGGCTTGCAGCGCTGCCTGCATTCTTGAGAACGGGCTCCAGTCCGGCACACGCTCCCTCTTCACGTGGAATGATCATGCACTTCCGCTGGTGGGCGTCATCAACCTCTCCATGGCCTGCAACCACTGTGCCCGGCCCGCCTGCGCTTCAGGCTGCCCGGCGCTGGCATACACCATTGGGCCTGACGGCGTTGTTATCCATCATGCAGACCGGTGCATGGGGTGTGGATACTGCACATGGAGGTGTCCCTATGACGCCCCGAAGATCAATCCAGCCCTGGGATATATTGAAAAATGCCACTTATGCACTGACAGAACCGCTCAGAATATTGAGCCGGCCTGCGTTGCCGCCTGCCCGACAGGAGCGCTGAAAATGACAGAAAGGGAGGTATTTGACGGCGCTCTCCCGGCATGGTTTCCTGATACGGGGATAAAACCGTCTGTTTTCCTGAAGAATAGTGAAAACTAT
>WXFE01000038.1 GCA_009881065.1 Bacteroidales bacterium
GAGCGAAACCGGGTACGAACCCGGTAAGGAAACCTCGAGTAAAACAGTTAAGGAAAGCGGGCATGAACCCGCGAGAGAAATAAGGCACGAAACCGGGCATAAGAGCGGAAACGCAACCGGGAACGAAACAAGAAACAAAACCAGAAACATATGAAACTGAAACTTTTCACTATTGCGATGCTGTTTGCCATGGCCACACCGGCAGCGTTGGCAGATGAGGGGATGTGGATACCAGTGCTAATTGAGAAGTACAACATCAAACTGATGCAGGAGAATGGCTTCAAGCTGACAGCTGAAGATATCTACAGTATCAACAGGGCCTCAATGAAGGATGCCGTGGTGCTCTTCGGGGGAGGTTGCACCGGCGAGTTTATCTCTGATAAAGGTCTGATAATCACCAACCACCACTGTGGTTATGGGTACATTCAGAACCACTCCACCCTGGAGCATGACTACCTGAGAGATGGCTTCTGGGCTGCCAGCAATGCTGAAGAGCTTGCAAATCCCGGGCTCTCCGTCACCATCCTCAAGTATATGGAAGATGTCACCGACAAGGTTCTCAAAGGGGTGACTGATGATATGGACAAGGAGAAATGTGATGAGATCATCAATGCAAACATAACAGCCATCAACGAAGAGGCAGTCAGGGGAACACATTATCGTTCGTCCGTCAGGCCTTTCTTTCTTGGCAACCAGTATTTTCTGATTGTCAATGAAATATTCCGTGATGTCAGGCTCGTGGGGGCTCCCCCGTCAGCCATCGGCAAGTTCGGGGGCGACACTGACAACTGGGTATGGCCCAGGCATACGGGCGACTTTTCTCTTTTCAGGGTTTATGCCGACAAGGAGAATAAGCCAGCTGCCTATTCGGAAGAGAATCTGCCCTATAAGCCTGCATACCACTTCCCCGTGTCAATTGCCGGAGTGAAGGAGGGTGATTTTACCATGGTCTTCGGATATCCCGGAAGGACACAGGAATATGCTCCGTCATATCATATCAGCATGCTGAAGGATGTGGTCTATCCGAAAACGGTGGAGATACGCGGCAGGAAGATATCAATCATGGAGCAGGCGATGGCAAATGACCCGCTTATCAGGCTGAAGTATTCGGGCAAGTCATTTGGCATTGCCAACGGCTGGAAGAGATCAATCGGTGAAATCCAGAGCCTTGACAAAATGAATGGTGTAGCACGCAAGCAGGCCTTTGAGAAGGAGTTCATGGAGTGGGTGTCAGCTGACCCGGAACGTCTCCGCAGGTACGGAAAGATTCTCGATGAGTATGCTGAGATCTACGGCAGCTATACGACCAATTATTTTGTAAACTCTTACACCAATGAGGTGTTCGGCTCAACAGGAGTAGAACCGGCATCACTTGCCGGTGCCTTCAAGAGAGCAGTTGAAATGGCCTCCGGAAAGGAGTCCGGGCTTGACAATGAACTGAAAAGAGTACAGGAGTATGCCGACGGGTTCTTCCGCAATTATGACCGCAACGTTTCGGAGAAGCTGTTTGTGGCTGTCATGGAGCTTTACGGAAAGAACATTGACAGTGAATGGCAGACTGATGTCTATAAGGCTCTGGCTGAATCATGCAGGGGAGATTTCGGCATGGTGGCCGGAAAGCTTTTTGATGAGTCAATCTTTACCGATGAGAACAGGGTCAGGGCATTAATCGGCAACTTTGATCCCAATGTGGTTCAGGAGGATATCTTCTACCGGCTGGCTGTCTCGGCGTCTGACCTGATCGCATCACGACTCACGGAAGAGCTGTCGGTTGCCAATGCCATGCTGGCAGAGCTCAACAAACTGTATATGGCAGCTCAGATGGAGCAGGGGGTAGACAAGGTCTTCTACCCTGACGCAAACTCAACCCTCAGGCTTGCCTACGGAAAGGTGATGGGTTATGAGTCACGCGATGCCGTTTACCATGAGCATCAGACAACCCTCAAGGGTGTGATGGAGAAGGACAACCCGGAGATATATGATTACGATGTGCCTGACAGACTTAAGGAACTGTATGAGAAGAAGGATTTCGGCAGGTACGGATTTAACGGCAATATGCCGGTATGTTTTATTGCAAACAATCACACCACGGGTGGCAACTCGGGAAGCCCGGTGCTTAATGCCGAGGGTCACCTGATAGGGGTTAACTTTGACCGTGCATGGGAAGGGGTGGCATCAGACATGATGTACAACCCGGAGCAGAGCCGCAATATCAGCATAGATATCAGGTATGCACTCTTCCTGATTGAGAAGTTTGGCAATGCAGGTTACCTCATAGATGAGATGACTATTGTAGGAGTGCCACAGCAAACTCCCTGATCAGGAAGAAGAAGGCCTGAAGTCTTTTCTTGAGTGATACGCTGCCCATTCGTGGAAGGAGCCGGATATATGTAAGCACTCATCGTATCCTGAATGCCTGGGCAGAGCCGGGCAGTATCACGGTAAAACAGGTGCCGCTGCCGGGAGTGCTCTCCACGGTGATGGTTCCCTTGCTTAATGCCACCAGCTCATAAACGAGCTTCAGGCCTATCCCGGTTCCCTTTTCGGAATCGGTGCCTGGCGTTGAATCAATCTCATGTCCGGTGAACAGCCTCTTCTGACGTTCGGGAGTGATTCCGACCCCGTTGTCACAGATACTTATGGTCACCCATTCGGAAGACTCTTCCCTCTCCTTTACATGGATCGTTACCTTCCCGCCGTGATAGGAATACTTGATTGCATTTGTGAGAAGATTCCTGATAATTATATCAACCAGATCCCGGTCAAACCAGCCGTTTGACCTGCCCACCTGGGTGAAATTCAGCTCAATGTTCTTCCTGTCAGCGCTGTCCTTGAGGATGCTGATATTGGTAAGGATTATGTCAGCGAGGTCATTCTCGGCAGGAGCATACTTTATCATGTCTTCCTGGCCCCTTCCCCAGACCAGCATGTTCTCGAGGAGGCTGATAAGTTGCTGTGAGTACTGAATGCATGAGTCTGCAAGTGATTCTGTACGGTCACGGAACTCCTCCTCCTTCAGCAGGTAGAGGGTGTAGAGGATGTTTACCACCGGACTTCGCAGGTCATGAGCAATAACAGAAAAGACCTTGTTCTTCAGGCTTATCGTCTCGGTGAGCTTTTTATTCTGCAGGGCGATCTGCTTATTCCTTGCATTAAGCTCTTCCGTACTGTCCGTGAGCTCCCTGGTACGCTCGTCAACCCTGCTCTCAAGACTGCGGTTCAGTTCCTCAAGTTGCAGCGAGAGCTTCTCCCTCTCTTTATCACTTCTTACCCAGTCAGCTATCAGCAGGGTTGACTGAATCAGCACGAAGATGAGGATCAGGAATGAGAGTATGTAAAGCTGCTGCTTCTCTTCCAGTGCATTTGACAGCAGGATGTCAGATGCCACTCCGAACAAGATGGCCATGATTGCCAGCAGGTACATGATGTCTCTCCGGTTGCCTTTCATTATGCCCCTGATGCTCATTGAAACGGCGTAAAGCAGAGTCAGTATTGCCAAAGCCTGTATACCGAAAACTGACCATGAAAAGATCCTTACCGGAAGGAAAACAACGGCAGCAATCCAGGGGATAAAAACGATGTCCACAGCCAGTGAAACCTTTCTGAACCATCTGGCGGGATATATCAGGTATGTCAGCCACATCCCGGAGGTTATCATGAACAGCAGTATAATGTATTCTCCCCGGATGATGAGGTTCCAGTTTCTTATGTCAACAACTGTTGCAAGGTATGGGGCTGAGAAAAACGGACGGAGGGCAAGGCAGAGGACCAGTATGGCAAACATCAGCAGTTTCCTGTCGCGTCTGTCAAGCAGGTAGAAAATCAGGAAGAAGAGAAATGAAGCTATCAGGATACCTGATACCAGGGTTGAGAAGAGCCACTGGTTTGAGAAGTTGTTCTGTATCGAGTGAAATGTTCCTGCCTTTACAGGCAGCCAGAAACCTCCGCGCCGGTGTTCATAGTTGGAGACCCTGATCAGCAGTTCAAGGGTGTCACTCTTGGGTACATAACTGAAGATCAGGGGTTTATATGACGGGACCGACTCAGCCCTGGTTCGTGCGGGAGTGCCGTTCCTGGCCATTGTGACGCCATTGATGCTTATCTCATACGAGGTGTCAAACACCGGCATGTCAAACCCCATCCTGTCACGATATCCGCGGGGCAGCACTATCAGGGCCCGGTATGTACCATAGCCGAACCGCGGAAGCTTCCTGCCATCAACGGTGTAATCGCTCCAGTAGCCCGGAACCTTGGCATAGCAGTCCGGGATCAGTGTGTCACAAACAGTTCCGGGTGTGCCATAGATGAATGTGCCGAAATAGAACTCCCACTCTCCGTTCAACCTCACGGCGAACTCATCTCCCTGCTCTATCTCACTCAGGTCAAGCACGCCCTTCCCGACCCTGGGGGAGACAGCAGCAACACTGCCTGTCAGGAGTATCAGCAGGAGGATAGTTGTTGAGACTCTTTCCGGCACATTCATCCGGGCATTCAAAGGCTATTGTTATTTAAATCCCCGGTTTTCCAGCAGAGCGTCTATGCCGGGCTCACGGCCCCTGAAGGCAATCCACATCTCCAGCTCGTCCTTTGATCCCTTCCGTGAGAGGATCTCATTCTCGAAGCGGGCTGCAACCTCTTTGTTGAAGATGTCACCTGTCTCCTTAAAGGCCTTGAAAGCGTCGGCATCAAGCTGCTCACACCAGATATAGCTGTAGTAGCCTGCCGAATAACCGCCAATGATGTGGTTGAAATAGGTCGACCTGTAGCGGGGAATAATCTCTTTGATCAGTCCGTACTTCTCCATAGCTTTCTTCTCAAATTCTCCGATGTTCAGTTCTACAGGCTCTGTCAGGGAGTGGTATTCCATATCGAGTGATGAGGCAGCCAGGTACTCAACGGTAATAAAGCCCTGGTTGAACTTACCGGCCTTCTCTATCTTTTCTATCAGGGCATCAGGAATGATTTCACCGGTCTGGTAGTGTTTTGCATATACCTTCAGCACTTCCGGTTCAAAGACCCAGTGTTCCATAACCTGTGAAGGCAGTTCCACGAAATCACGTGACACACCGCTGGTATACTCCGTGTTTGACAGCAGGTTGTGCAGGGCATGACCAAACTCATGGAAGAGCGTGCTTGCCTCATCGGTGGTAAGAAGTGACGGAGTATCACCCGCGGGAGGTGTGAAATTTGTGACCATGCTCACCAGCGGCGTCACGAAATTGCCATTTTCGTCAATACGCTGTGGCCTCAGGCCGCTGCACCATGCACCACCCCGCTTCGATGCCCTGGGATGATAGTCGATCATAAGGATACCAACGTGCTTGTTGTCACGCTTCACCTCCCAGGTTTTTACGTCAGGATGGTACAGTGGTATGTCATTCCTTTCACTGAATTCCAGTCCGTATAGTCTGTTGGCGACATAGAACATTCCCTCAGTAACATTACTGGCCGAGAAATAGGGTTTCGTCTCTTCATCGCTCAGGTCATACTTCTCCTTGCGTATCTTCTCGGTGTAGTAGAACCAGTCCCATGGCTCGAGCTTGAAATTGCCGCCTTCCCTGTCTATCAGTGCCTGCTGTGCTGCAGCCTCGGCCTTTGCCACCGGAAGGGCAGCTTTCCATATCTGTGAGAGGAAATTGAGTACTGTTTCAGGCTCCTTGGCCATATTGCGCTCAAGGACATAATCTGCATGACTCTCATATCCCAGCAGCCTGGCCTTCTCAACCCGCAGCCTGACTATGTCGGCAAGGATCTTGTTGTTGTCATTTTCGTTGCCGTTGTTGCCCCGCATGCTGTAACCCCGGAACATCTTCTCCCTGAGGGCCCTGTTGTCTGCGTAGGTCATAAAGGGGATATAGCTGGGATTCTGAAGGGTGAAGAGCCATTTGCCCTCCATCTCCTTTGCACTGGCGGCTGCGGCAGCCTGTGCCCTGATCCCTTCAGGAATACCTGAGAGGTCCTCTTCATTCTCTATGACGAGGGTGAAGGCATTGGTTTCTGCCAGCAGGTTCTCGCCGAATCTGACACCCAGCAGTGACAGTTCACTGTTGAGCTTGCGGAGCACTTCCTTATCTTCGGGAGAGAGACCTATTCCATTCCTGATGAAACCAAGGTACTGGTCTTCAAGAAGCTTGCTCTCCTCGGGTGTGAGATTGAATTTATCACGGTTCTCATATACAGACTTTACCCTCTCAAAGAGCTTTTCGTTGAGGGATATATCGTCACTGTGCTTTGAGAAGAGCGGACTCATCTCCCTCTGCAGTGCCTGTATCGAATCATTGGTATTGGCGCCGGTAAGCGGACTCCAGGCACGCCGTACCTTTTGCAACAGTTTGCCGGTGAACTGCATGGCCCTGATGGTGTTGTCAAAGGTGGGCTCTTCAGGGTTATTGATGATGGCTTCAACCTCTGCCATCTCCTCTTCCATCCCTTTCAGGAAGGCCGGTTTGAAATGCTCAAATTTTATCTTGTCAAACGGGGGAACTTCAAAAGGAGTGTCCCAATCGCAATAGAACGGATTTTCGCAGCTCTCATTCTTGCAGGAAATAACCCCGAGAGAGACAATGAACAGCATGATAAGGATTTTTTTCATTATGATTAGTATTTAGGTTCAACAGGCTAAAATATGCAATAATGTCTTAAAATACAATATGAACGGGTGCTATCAGCCCTGTTTTCCGGCATAACCCCGGTAAAAAGGCTAACTGAATTCAATCAGCGGGTCTCCCTTGTTGACCTTGTCACCGCTCCTGACAAGTATTTTCTTCACTGTACCTGCCCGGTCAGATACCACCTCCCTGATGGTTTTTCCTATCATAATATACATCACGATCTCGCCCTTCCTGACTTTCTCCCCGGGGTTAATCATCTCCTCTTCAGGCCAGTAAGTTGCCGTTTCCCCCGAGTAGAGGAACGCTGTGCCTGTCTCTGGCGAAAGCAGCAGTTTGCGCCTTGGCATTTTCGCGGGAGCGACCTTTGATAACTCAGCCTGTTTGTCGGCAATCTCCTTCAGGAATCTCTCCTGTGCCATACCTGATTTGTAATCACGGTATTGCCTGTCATGCATTGCCAGTTCGAAGAGTTCTTCATCATCGGGTCCCAAAGGCCACCCGTTCTCTTCCATCTCCTTACGGTATGTGTCGAGTGCATCAGGATAGTTATCCTGCGGATTACCTTCATAGAACTCCTTCCCTTCTTTCCTGGCCAGTTCAATCAGTTCAGGCGCCAGCGGGCCGGGAAGGGTTCCGGCACGTCCCAGCAGCATATCCCAGGTGTTGGGATCAATCATTGCAAATCTCTCCTTGCCGTTAACCAGCGAGACGATATTCATAAGAGCCACATTCTTCACATACTGGCTGAAGGGTGTGACCAGCGGAGGATAACCCATCATCGGCCATATATGCCCCACCTCCCTGAAGAGTTCTACCACCAGTTCATCCTCGGTCATCTCAGGCTTGTTCCTGGCTTTCAGGGCGGCATTGATTCCCTGGTGTACTCCCTTCAGGTCTGCCATCATGCTCCCCATCATTCCGCCGGGGAGGCCTGACCTGATGAGGAGGGAGGTCATCTGCCTGTTGCGCGGATCAATGAACAGGCCGAGGAAATCATTTATGAATTCCCGGGTCAGTGTCCTTACCTTCATGTAGGCGTCCATGTTGATCTCAGGTACATCAAAGCCGGCATCGCTCATCACTGCATGTATCGCAATCACGTCGGGGTGAACCATGCCCCAGCTGAGAGGCTCCATTGCCACATCAAGATAATCAGCTCCGGCTCTTGCTACCTCAAGCATCGAGGCAACTGACATGCCGGGACCGCTGTGACCATGGTACTGCACAATAATTCCGGGGTATTTGCTCTTGATCCTTCTTACGAGTTCACCAAGGCTGGCGGGTCGGCCAATACCTGCCATATCCTTGAGACAGATCTCGTCAGCGCCGTACTCCACCAAATGGTCAACAATATCCATATAATAATCGACCGTATGAACAGGCGAGTGTGTTATTGAAAGGGCTGCCTGTGATATCATCCCTGCCTCGCGGGCATACTTCACTGACAGCTCCAGGTTGCGGTGGTCATTCAGTCCGCAGAATGATCGTGCAATATCAACCCCCTGTGCTTTCTTGACCTTGTACATCAGCCTTCTCACATCAGCAGGCACCGGATACATCCTCAAAGCATTGAGAGCCCTCTCAAGCATGTGTGTCTGAATTCCTGCCTTGTTGAATGGCTTCACCCATTCCCTTACAGCCGTATTCGGATTCTCACCGTAAAGCAGTTGAACCTGCTCAAATGCGCCTCCGTTCGTCTCTATGCGGTCAAAGCAACCCATCTCAACTATATGCGGCGCAACGGCAGCCAGCTGGTCAACTCTCGGCTGGTATTTGCCAGATGACTGCCACATGTCACGGTACACGAGGCTGAATCTTATCTTCTGTTTCATTATCTTTTGTATTATGTAGCTGCCCGCAAATCAGGGGGCGGCATTAAAGCATCAAAGATAATCCGGTTTGGTTCTGCATAATTGATTATTATCACAAAAAATGTGAAAGAGGGAGAAACCTGCCCGGGACATCTTCATTTCAACCTGAACCTGATCGCTGGCAGGCTGGCTGACCCCAAGGAATTTACCGTTGCAGGTACACATGACTGAAAGATCGTCAGCGATGACAAGGTAATTATTGCAATTCTTCTCCTTTTGGAAGTTTCAGAATCATTTCTTAACTTTGTCTTCCAAATTACCGGTATGAACAGACTGGAACACAGGTTTATGATGAACCGTCTCGGCAGAAGGCTCTATAGCTGCCTTATGTTCTATGCCTGATAGCCTTTCATGAGGGGCTCCCGAAGCCCTGCCTCCCCGCTATTTGTTACCCTAAATCCGTTCTCATATTATGAAAGGTTTGGTATTCAGTATAAAACGATATGCAATTCATGACGGCCCCGGCATCAGGGTCACTCTCTTCATGAAAGGTTGTCCGCTCGATTGCTGGTGGTGTCACAATCCGGAGGGGAAGGAGAAGGGTATCCGCATGGTTGAAAGGGTTGACAGGGTTGGAGAGAAGGAGTTCAGGTCAATGGAGCAGGTGGGTCATGAGTACACGCCGGAAGAGATTCTTGCAAAGGTGCGGGCAGACCAGGTTTTCATGGAACACTCCGGAGGAGGTGTAACCTTCTCAGGCGGCGAACCACTGATGCAGCCGGAATTTCTGCTTGAGACCCTCACCCTTCTCAAAAAGGCAGGCTTCCATACAACAGTTGACACATCAGGTCACGTGCGCCGCGAGATACTACGGTCAATCATGCCTGTCACCGATCTCTTCCTTTATGACATCAAGCATACTGATCCGGAGATACACAGGAAGTTCACCGGCGTGAGCAATGAACTGATAATATCCAACCTTGACATGCTCCTGGCAGAGGGGAAGGATGTGATGATACGCATCCCGGTCATACCGGGAGTCTCAGCTGATGCAGCCTATATGGAGCAGCTCCGCGGTTTCATCGAGAGCCGCAATAACGGACACATAAAGGAGATAAACCTGCTGCCCTACCACAAGACAGGCAGCTCAAAGTACCGCCGTTTCGGAATGGATGACAGGATGGCTTCCGTCACCCAGGTATCAAACGGCCAACTTGACAATTACATTGACATATTAAAACCGCTCGGGATACACGTCAAAAAGGGCGGATAAAAAGAGAATCAGGCAGAAAAAATATTAATTATGAAAATGACAGACAGAGTTATGAGGCTCAGGGAACAGAGCCTGAACGCAACCGAGACAATAACGGCAGAGAGGGCACGGCTTATCACCCGCTTCTATGCCTCCAGGGAGGCCCAGGGCCTTTCTGCACCTCTTCTCAGGGCACGTGCCTTTGAATATCTTCTGAGGAACAAGGCGATCTGCATAAATGAGGGTGAACTTATTGTGGGCGAAAGAGGACCTGCCCCGAAGGCTACCCCTACCTACCCGGAGATAAGCCTTCACTCGCTGCAGGATCTTGATATTCTCAACAGCCGTGAAAAAGTCTTCTTCAGGGTTAGTGATGAGGTCAAGAAGATATATAGTGAGGAGATCATTCCCTTCTGGAAGGGAAGGAGCAACCGTGATCGTATTATGGATCGCATGACCCCTGAGTGGCTGGCCGCCTATAAGGCAGGTATTTTCACCGAGTTTCAGGAACAAAGGGCGCCCGGGCATACCGTACTGGGCTATAAAATGTTCCATACAGGCTTTCTGGACCTGAAAAAAGAGATATCAGCTGCCGCCGCAGCACTTGATTTCCACAATGACCCTCAGGCCTATGAGCGCAGAGAGGAACTGAAGGCCATGGATATAGCCTGTGATGCAATCATAATGTATGCCGGAAGGCATGCTGACAGGCTTGAGGAGATGGCTTCGGAGGAGAAGGATTCAGTCAGGCGCGCAGAGCTTCAGAAGATGGCTGCCATATGCCGCCGCGTGCCGGCCAATGCTCCGGAGACATTCCATGAGATGCTTCAGCATTACTGGTTCATTCACCTGGGTGTGGTGACCGAACTCAATCCGTGGGACTCATTCAACCCCGGCAGGCTTGATCAGCACCTGTGGCCCGTATATAACAAGGGTGTGGAGAGTGGCACCCTGACTCCTGAGGAGGCGTATGAACTGCTCGGATGCTTCTGGGTAAAATTCAACAACCATCCCTCACCCCCGAAGATGGGTGTCACCGCACAGGAGAGCAACACCTATACCGACTTCTGCCTGATAAACCTGGGAGGAGTGAAGCCTGACGGCACCAATGCGGTCAATCCCATGACCTATATTCTCCTTGATGTAATCCAGGAGATGAGGATACTTCAGCCCAGCTCAATGATTCAGGTGAGCCGCAAAAACCCGGACTCATTCGTGCACAAGGCACTTGACATCATCAGAACCGGATTCGGGCAGCCTTCAGTCTTCAATACCGAGGCAATCATTCAGGAGCTTCTCAGGCAGGGCAAGAGCCTGGTTGACGCCCGCAACGGAGGAGCATCGGGTTGTGTGGAGACAGGGGCCTTCGGCACCGAGTGCTACTGGCTTACCGGATACTTCAACCTTGTGAAGATACTCGAAGTAACCCTCAACAACGGATTTGATCCACGCACAGGCGTACAGGTGGGACCAAAGACCGGCGACCCCGCCTCATTCTCCACCTTCGATGAGTTCATGATGGCATACAAGGAGCAGATCAACTACTTCGCCGATGTCAAGATAAGGGGCAATAATGTCATCGAAAAGACCTTCGCCATTCACCTGCCTGTTCCGTTTCTGTCACTCCTGCTTGAGGACTGCATAGCAAAGGGCAGGGATTACAATGCCGGCGGAGCCAGGTATAATACCACATATATACAGGGTGTGGGCCTGGGAAGCATAACTGACATACTCACCTCAATCAGGTTCAATATCTATGACAGGAAGAGGTTCACATGGGATGAGCTGCTGACCGCCCTGAAGAACAACTTTGAAGGAGCGGAGCAGATGCAGTACGACATTATCTACAACACCCCGAAATACGGGAATGATGATGACTATGCTGATGCTCAGGCAGTATCGGTATTTGAGTTTTTCTATGATGCTGTCAACGGCAGGCCGACCCCCAGGGGAGGCACACACCGCATCAACATGCTGCCTACCACCTCACATGTTTACTTCGGCAATGTTACCGGTGCAACGCCTGACGGACGAAAGGCATGGGTTCCCCTGTCAGAAGGCATTTCTCCGTTCCAGGGCGTTGACCGCCAGGGACCCACAGCCGTGATCAAGTCGGCCTCAAAGATTGACCATCTCCGTACCGGCGGGACACTGCTTAACCAGAAGTTTTCACCGGAGTTCTTCGAGGATGAAGGAAGCTACCAGAAGCTGACCGCGCTTATCAGGAGTTACTTCAGCCTTGACGGCCACCACATCCAGT
The DNA here is from genome assembly GCA_009881065.1 of Bacteroidales bacterium. GTDB lineage: Bacteria > Bacteroidota > Bacteroidia > Bacteroidales > VadinHA17 > SR-FBR-E99. The sequence goes on from WXFE01000038.1 coordinate 11,935, forward strand.
TCAACGTTGTCAGCGCCGACACCCTCCGTGAGGCGCAGAAACATCCTGAGCTGTACCGTGACCTGATTGTACGCGTGGCAGGCTACAGTGATTATTTCAATGACCTGGGAGAGGACCTTCAGAACGAGATCATCCGGCGTACGGAACATCAGAGCTTCTGACGGAATCGCCCGCAGTTCCTGCATGACCTTGCCAAAATGCTGATAAAAATCAATTTTTATTGATTTTCGATTGCATTTTACCTGATTATTTACTATTTTGTATGAATTAGGTGCTGTGGCATTCAGGCAGCAATACATGCAGGTGTACATCACTTAATGCCTTGATTATGAGAGAGATATTTGATTATTTCGATGCCCGCTTCAGGGCTGACATGCTCGGCAGGCCGGTTGATCAGACAGGCCCGGTAATAACTATCTCGCGCCAGACCGGGTGTGACGGTCGTGAGGTGGCTGCCGAACTGGTGGCTCAGATGAATCTCAGGTACGGCAGCAACAGGTGGAAATGGGTTGATAAGGACATAATCTATCATGCTGCACATGAGTTGAAAACAGATACCCAGCGTGTTGAGACCTATTACCATGGTCAGAGAATGACCGATATTTCCCAGATGATAATGGCATTCTCAGGTTCATTTGTGACAGACAGTTCGGTCAGGAAGGCCGTCAGGGATGTGGTTCTCTCGATAGCCCGTGACGGGTATGCAGTGATCATAGGCAGGGGAAGCGTCTCCATCACCCGTGATATGGCCAACGCCCTGCATGTAAGGCTGGTGGCTCCCCACCCCTGGAGGGTACGGAATGTAATGAAAAAGAAGGAGATGACCATCGAAAAGGCCGAGGAGTATGTCGCCCGGACTGACGCCAACAGGCAGAACATGATTGTTGATTTCCTTGACAGTAAACCGCAATCGCTTGATCATCTCTTCGATGTGACTTTGAACAGGAGCAGTTTCACCCTTGAACAAATCTCATCTATGATACTCTCAATGTATGAGATGAAGCTTGGGCTGAAGCCTCAACGATAATGCTGTGCGTTTTCAGAGTTTGGCACAGCAGGCTGGTTGATTACAGGAGGGTAAGTGAAAGGGCCGGTAACAATGGTTAGCGGCCCTTTCTATATCATACACTGAGACAGCAGATGTCAGAGATGCGTTTTATATGCTCCCTTATCCGGCTGTCAAGCCGGAGGGCATATGCATCCCAGTCTTCAATGTGGAAGCGTGCCACCCCGGTTTCCATGGCTGCACGGGCTACTGCAGGTGCAACCCTTGAGATAAGACGCGGATCCAGGGGTTTCGGTATTATGTATGCCCTGCCGAATTCAAGATTTTCAAGGCCGTAAGCCCTGAGCACTGCCTCCGGAACCTTCTCCCTGGCAAGTCCGGCAAGCGCACGCGCTGCAGCAAGCTTCATCTCCCTGTTGATGGTCCTTGCCCTGACATCAAGAGCACCCCTGAAAATGTAGGGGAAACCGAGGAGGTTATTGATCTGGTTGGGATAATCAGACCTGCCGGTGGCGAAGATCAGATCGTCGCGGGTTGCCAGGGCTTCCTCGTAACTTATCTCCGGATCGGGATTGGCCATTGCAAAGACTATCGGATCAGGAGCCATGGTGCTCAGCATCTCACTGGTCAGCATGTTGCCCACAGAGAGGCCCAGGAACAGGTCGGCCCCTTTGACTGCCTCTGCAAGCGTGCTGATGTTCAGGTTGGTAGCCCACTCTCTCTTGTATGTGTTCAGATCGCTCCTCCGGGTGGTGATAACACCCTTGCTGTCAACCATAATAACATTTTCCTTTTTCACTCCAAGCGCCACACAGAGTCTGGTACATGAGTTGGCTGCGGCACCCGCCCCGCATACCACCATTTTAAGGTCTGAGATGTTCTTGCCGGATATCTCGACGGCATTCAGCAACCCTGCGGCAGAGATGATTGCCGTGCCGTGCTGGTCATCATGAAACACCGGGATGTCAAGCATCTCCCTGAGCCTTGACTCTACCACGAAGCACTCAGGCGCCTTTATGTCTTCCAGGTTTATCCCGCCGAAGGTGGGAGCCAGTTTTGCACATATCTCTATCAGCTTCTCCGGGTCCTTCTCATCAATCTCGATATCAAACACATCAACGTCAGCTAACACCTTGAACAACAGTCCTTTGCCCTCCATTACCGGCTTCCCGGCAAGCGCACCTATGTCACCCAGGCCCAGAACGGACGTGCCGTTGGAGATGACCGCCACCAGGTTGCCTTTGGCAGTGTACATGTACGCATCATCCGGGTTCTTCTCTATCTCAAGGCAGGGATATGACACCCCGGGAGTATAGGCCAGGCTGAGATCATACTGTGTAGAGTAAGGCTTGGTAGGAATCACCTCCACCTTACCCTTGCGGCCGCGACTGTGGTATAGAAGCGCATCCTCTTTGGTGGCTTTTTGCATGACAATAAGTGGTTTGATTATGAACGGGGCGAAATAACACGATTATTATTACGAATCCAAGATATTTCTTCAGAGTGATCCTATTATTTCAGAATATTATGCCGGATTCCTTTTGCACTCTTTGGGAAAATAGATATTTTCATTGCTTTAAAAAAGGAGGCGAGGAGGCCAAAATGAAATCTGAACTTCAGAACATCGCCATTGGCGTGGATATTGGCGGCAGTCATATAACTGCCGTTGCCGTTGACATGACTGTTCACCGCATAATAAACGGCTCGAGGGCTGAGAGCCCTGTTGACAACAAGGCGGAAGCCGACACTATTCTCACTGTCTGGAGTGATACCCTGAAGCAGGTGATCAGGGAGATACCACTCTTCAACCTGCGGGGCATCGGATTTGCCATGCCGGGCCCGTTTGACTATGTCAGGGGCATCTGCCTGATAAGGGGTGTTCAAAAATACGAAAAGCTTTACGGGGTCAATGTAGGCAAAGCCATTGCCTCCAGGCTCGGGCTGCCATGTGACTGCAGCGTGAGGTTCATGAATGATGCAACCTCATTTGCCGTGGGCGAAGCCTGGGCCGGGAAAGCTGAGGGTTACCGCAGGATGATGGCCATAACCCTGGGCACCGGGTTCGGCTCTGCTTTCCTGAACAATAGTATCCCTGTTGTGGAAGGAGACACCGTGCCGGAGATGGGCTGTGTCTATCACCTGCCTTTCGGCCACGGAATTGCTGATGATTACTTCTCTACACGGTGGTTCACTTCGCGCTATCGTGAGGTGACAGGCCGCGAGGCTGACGGTGTAAAGGAGATAGCCGTGATGGCGGGAAGAGCCCCGGAGGTAAAGGAGATTTTCGGTGAATTCGGAACCGGCCTGGGTGGCTTCCTGGCACCGTGGCTGAAGAGATTTGGTGCTGAGATACTGGTCATCGGCGGAAACATATCACATGCCTTCAACCTCTTCGGGCCTGACATGGAGAAAACTCTGCGGAATGAGGGATGTGACACCACGATTGCAATTTCGGAACTTAAGGAGGATGCTGCCCTGCTTGGCAGCGCCTATCTCCTTGACAATAATTTCTGGAAGGCAGTACAGCCTGCTCTCCCGTTAATGTAAGACTGAATAACCTGAACTATATGAATGAGAAAAAAATTGAGATGAGGCTGGTGGCGCCGGTGCTCCTCTCCTTCTTCGTTATGAGCTTTGTTGACCTGGTGGGTATTGGCAAGGACCGGGTGGCAGGCGACCTTGAAAAGAGCGATTTCATACTGGGTCTGATTCCCTTCGCAGCTTTCATCTGGTTCTTTATCCTCTCTGTTCCCGTCGGGATCATACAGGCTCGCGTAGGAAAAAAGAGAATGCTCAATGCCGGGATGACCATCACGGGCATCGGGCTGTTCATTCCTTATTTCTTAGATAACTTTGTGGCCGTCATCGCGGGCTTCGCCCTCCTGGGTATAGGAAACACCATTGTCCAGGTTTCAGCCAATCCGCTTCTTGTTGACGTGGTGCCGGGGCGCAGGGCATCAAGCTTCCTCAGCTTCTCCCAGTTTATCAAAGCCATCGGCTCGATGCTTGCAGCACCGCTGGCCGCTGTCTTCGCGAGCCGGTTCGGTGACTGGAAACTGCTGTTCCTGGTATATGGAATCATCTCATTCCTCAGTGTACTGTGGCTTGGCAGCGTGAAGATAGAAGAGACCACTGCTACGGGTACAAAGGCATCAATGGCTTCAGCCTTCAGGCTGCTCGGAAACTCATACATCCTCATGATGGTACTCTCGATCTTTCTCGTGGTCGGTATTGACGTGGGATTCAACTATTTCTCAGGTAAATATCTTGCCGCCAGGTTCGGCTTCGAGGAGGTGGCGGCCCAGTCAGGCCGAAGCGTTTACTTCTTCGGGCGTATGCTGGGAACCTTCGCCGGAGCTCTCATCCTGACAAAACTCTCTTCCACGAAAGGATTCCTTTACAGTGCCATACTGTCAATCATCACCATCCTGCTGATTATGATAATACCGGCATCAAATGCTGCTGCCTGGATACTTGTTTTCCTGCTCGGGCTGGGAGTGGCAAATATCTTCCCGCTTGTCTTCTCTCTCACGGTGCAGAAATACCCCGGGAGAAGCAACGAAATCTCCGGACTTATGATGATGGCCATCTCCGGAGGGGCTCTCATACCGCCGGTGATTGGCCTGGTGAGCGACTCCCTCGGCGTGGTGCCGGGAATGGGTGTGCTGCTGCTCTGTACGGTATACCTGCTGATCGTCTCCTGGATCATTATCAGGAAGAAACTGGCTGACATCTGATTCACAGGCCTGAAAAGGCTGTCTCTCTGTTGAAAAGCAAGCGGTAAATCAATAATCATGAAACACCTTGTAACCGTTGCCCTGCTTCTCTTGCTCTGGTCATGTGCCAGGCAGGAGCCTGTCAGACCCAACATCGTCTATATCATGACCGATGATCATGGGTACCAGGCGGTAAGCGCATACGGCAGCGGACTTAACAAAACACCAAATCTTGACCGTATAGCGGATGAGGGGATCATCTTCCGCAACAGCTTCGTGTGCAATTCGATCTGTGCACCCAGCAGGGCTGCACTGCTGACCGGAAAACACAGCCATGCCAATGGCCAGATTGACAACAGGGTCAGATTTGACAGTTCTCAGGTCACCTTCCCCAAACTTTTGCAGGAGGCCGGATACCAGACTGCTCTCATCGGGAAGTGGCACCTCAGGAGCGAACCGACGGGATTCGACTTCTGGAGCATACTGCCCGGGCAGGGAAGCTATTACAATCCTGACTTCATAGAGATGGGACGCACCTGCCGGCAGACAGGCTATGCCACCACCATCATCACCGATAAGGCAATAGAATGGCTTCAGCAGAGGGATACTGCGAAACCCTTCTGCCTGCTGGTGCATCACAAGGCGCCCCACCGCAACTGGATGCCTGACACCATTGACTTTGATCTGTATGATGGAGCAGTGTTCCCCGTACCTGATAATTTCTTTGACAGCTATGAGGGCAGGCAGGCTGCTGCCCTCCAGGAGATGGGCATCAGCAAGGATTTGCACATGTCATACGACCTGAAGATCACCGGCGCTGACGGTGACTCACTGACACAGACAGAAAAAGATTACATCTGGTACCTTGAGAACCGTATGACCCCTGAACAGCGGGCCGCCTGGCTCAGGGAGTATGACAGCATAAGCAGGGAATTCCTGTCAGGCAGGCCGGAAGGAGACTCCCTGGCACTCTACAAGCTCAACAGGTATCTTACTGACTACCTCCGGACAATAGAATCAGTTGACCGTAACACCGGAAGGCTGCTTGACTACCTCGGGTCAGCCGGACTGCTTGAGAACACGCTTGTGGTCTATACTTCCGACCAGGGTTTTTATCTTGGTGAACATGGCTGGTTTGACAAGCGTTTTATGTATGAGGAGTCGTTCCGCACACCGCTGATGATGAGGCTCCCTTCATCACTGTCGGCCCGTGGTGATATCAGCGAACTGGTTCAGAACATAGACTATGCACCCACCTTCCTTGAGCTGGCCGGCGTCAAACCTCCGGCCGACATGCAGGGAGTGTCACTCGTTCCTCTGCTCAGGGGCAAAAAGCAGGGCAGGTGGCGTGATGCACTATATTACCATTACTATGAATATCCTGCCGAGCATGCAGTGAGGAGGCACTATGGAGTTCGTACCGACAGGTACAAACTGATCCATTTTTATAATGACATCGATG
>WXFE01000039.1 GCA_009881065.1 Bacteroidales bacterium
TACATCTCGTTCCAGTGCTGAGGCTGGTTCTTGAGTTTCATGTCAAACCATGACATGATTGTATTATGCCACTCAATACGTTTTTTATAGTCAAGAATCTGATGGTTCTCACCACTGACGAGTACCATCTCCACATCCTTGCCCAGGATTTTGAGGGCTGCATAATACTGCAGGCTCTCACCTGGCGGCACGTTGGTATCTGCCGTTCCATGGAGGAGCAGTATGGAGTTACTGAACTTGTCAGCGTTGAATAACGGGCTGTTATCCACGTATATATCCCGTCTGTTCCAGGGATAGCTGCCTGTTGTGGCGCCCGCGCTGTAAGAATAGCCCCAGTAGCCCTCACCCCAGTAGCTGGTAATATCACTGATGCCGGCATGGGCAATCGCAGTCCGGAAAATATCTGTACGTGTCTGCAGCATCATCGTGGTGAACCCTCCATACGAAGCGCCGATACATCCCACATTGTCAGCATCGGCAGACGGGAATGCTGCCAGGAACTTTTTTGTGCCTTCAATTATATCATCAATTGCCTCACGCCCCCAGCCATTTACGTGCAGGGCTGAGAAATCCTGCCCGAATCCCGTTGCTCCGGAGGGCTGCAGGACATAAACCATATATCCTTCAGCGGCCCATATTTCCTTCGGATAACGGCCCCCGAAAGCTCTGCTGGTCGGTGTAGTCCCGCCATAGAAGTTTACAATGAGAGGGTACATTTTTGACGGGTCATAATTTACCGGGTAGTAAACCCTTCCATAGATGGTTGTACCCCGGGAGTTTTTGAAATTCCATTCTTCAGTCTGGCAGGATATCACATCTTCGAGCCGGCCAGCAGCCGGATCACAGAGTAAGGTTGATTTCCCGGTTGACAGGTCAAGTGTATATAGTCTGTCCGGAATGCATATGCTTGTTCCGCGAAGCACGGCAATACTGTTGTTTTTCGCATAGTCAACGGTAGTGATGACCTCCACCGGCACATCTATTCTTGTAAAGCTCCGTCTTTTCGGGTCAAGCCTGTAGAGATTCACGTAGTCACGTTCCGTAGCTGTAAGGTATATCTTGCCGTCCGGAGCCCAGTATGCCATCCCTGCCGCAGGGTCAAAATTGCGTGTCAGAGGCTCTGCTTTTCTGCTCTTCAGATCAAAAAGAAAGAGCTGCGTATCATAGCTGTTTGGAATCCTGCCCTCGCTCACCTTCACCCCCAGGCTGCCGAAAGTCTCCGGTCCGCCTGATACCAGCAGTTGTGTTCCGTCAGGCGAGTATTGGCATGAACCGCCGTGCAGTTTGTCGCTCCAGATTGTATCGAGGCGCATCGTGCTTATTTCCAGTTCATAGAGGGTCTGTTTTGAGAAAGGAGGCTCGCTGTAGTCCTGGCGTGAAACGGAGAAGAGAACCCTCCGGCCGTCGGGGCTGATTGCCTGCAGCATTGCTGACCTTGATCCGGCGGTAAGGGGTTGTGACACTTTCGTGCCCGGGTTATACATATACAAGTAACTCCGGTTGCGCGTTCCGGGAATACGGTCTTCGTTGTCAAAAACCCGTTTCAGATCACCTGTTTTCTCTGCCTCCTCATTCCGTGAGTAAACAAAATAATCCTCTGCAGGAGACCAGACAATTCTGCCGGCCGATTTCAGTCCGGATGCGGCAACGCTCTCTGTTCCATTCTTCATGTCATATATGATCACATCGCTCGTCTCATTCCTGTTAACCTGGTAATAGAGGCGGTCGGATTTTGGCATCCAGTCTGCCCGGAGGGCATTGTTTCGCAGGGCGAAAAGGTTCCTTTTCAGCTCCATATCATAAACCTGGAAGGAGCTTTGGATTTTCCCGCTCCCCGCCACAACCTCATTGGTCTGGATAAGAAGATATTTGCCTGAATTGGAAAGCCTTGCTCCTGATATGCTCACTCCTTCAAGGACATCGTTTATTGTAAGTGTCCGTGTGGGGTTCGTGCTCCATGACAGTACCGCCGAATCATTTGCTGCTGACAGGTCAGCGGCGAACCTGAGCGTTTTTTCCATACTGATGAGCTTCAGGCTCATCTCATGAATTCCTGTTCCCAGTGTCAGATCAATCTTAACAGGCCGGTCTGATGGCTTGCCCTGTGACTTCACCCTTTTACCGTTGAGACTGAGCTCGAAGATGGCATTGGTTGAAATATTGATCGAGGCTTTGGTCCACCGGTCGCTGCTGATAAAACCAGCCATTCTGACCATCTGGTTTTCACTGTTGACTGAAGTGAGCACGCTGTCGCCCGGAATTGTTACAACAGGCCATGATTTAAGGTCTGCATCATCAGTTTGTACATTTTCAAGAAGGGCTGCCGCATCAAAAGTTTTACCGTCAACCGATGGCTGATCAGCAAAGAACGGCATAAACAGCCGGGTTACTCCGGAGATTCTCCAGTCCTGACATACAGTCTTGTTTTGTGCAGTTGTGACTCCTGTAATCAGCAACAGGAATAAAAGGCCCGTGATTTTTTTCATATTATATGTTTTTACTGGTTTTTATGGCTTTGATTCTTCCTCTGCCGCTTTTGTCAACTGCCGAGAGGAATCCGGCAAGCTGCTTGTCCTCCTCTATGGCCGAGGCAGGCACCTGGTCGCCATAGAAGAGATGATCTGCCTTGAAATTCTTCTCTGTTGTAATCACCGGGGAGAAGCTGTTCACCTCATGCATAAATTCAGCATAAAGTATAATCTTCTGATCCGAAGGGTTCTCTGTTGCACTGTCAGGAGAACAGGCCGTGAAACAGGCAAATATCATTGCGGTGAGAAGCGCAAGGATCAGCCTGAAGCAAATTGCATTTCTGGAATTCATTATAGACGGTATTTCAACAAATATAAAAAAAGGGATTTAAAATATTAAGTTCCGTTGTAGTTGTTGATCATTGAGCCATCTGTCAATGCGATTCCGGCAGCTGTCATGAACGCAACCGGGTGACCCGCTGGTCAGATCAGGGTACATTCCCCCGCACATGGCTGCGTCACCGGTTGAGCGCCTGCCGGAGCACACTGGTCAGATCAGGGTACATTCCCCCGCACATGGCTGCGTCACCGGTTGAGCGCCTGCCGGAGCACACTGGGCAGATCAGGGTACATTCCCCCGCACATGGCTGTGTCACCGGTCAACCGTTTGCCGGCAAGTACTGGCCAGACCAAGGCACGTTCCCTGATGGCAGAGGAGCCATTTTCCCAATTATCCGGCGGGGAGGAAAAGAGTTCTCCCTTATATTTTGTAATTTGCCGCAGCAAACAGGAATACCATGAAAGGATCATATCCAAGCTGGAAAAGCCGTTTTTTACGGAAGAAATCGCCGGAGGCAGGTTAACGGTTGACAATGAAGAGAACAACTTGTGTTCCTGATCATTACAGATGGCCTCTCTTTATTATCGGGGAAGCGCTCATTTTCAGATGCAACATTAAATATATTAACAAGAAATCATAAATATTCAAAAAATGAAACAGTTAACTAACCTGACGGCATTGATTATGCTGTTACTGATTTTACCCGGTTGCGGAGACAGAAAGAGTAAAAGTGCAGAGGCTGCTGACCCCTGGTTATGGCTTGAGGAGGTTGATGCGGAAAAGTCCCTTGACTGGGCCCGTGAACAGAACAGGCTCACGGATGAGGTTCTGACGGTGAGACCGGAATTCACGGAGCTGCGCGACAGGTTCCTCGGGGTGCTGAATGACAAGGAGAGGATTATCTACCCTAACATTACAGGAGAGATGAGCTATAACCTCTGGCAGGACGAGAAGAATGAGAGAGGCCTGTGGAGAAGGATGTCAAAAAAGGATTACCTGGCAGGGAAGGATGTGTGGGAGACGGTTCTCGATCTGGATCTGCTTTCGGCTGAAGAAGGGAAAAAGTGGGTCTTTGGCGGAGCCTCATGGCTCGGGCCGGAAAACCGTTACTGTCTGCTCTGGCTCTCTGACGGTGGCAAGGATGAGAGTTATATCCGCGAGTTTGATGCAGTGGAGAAAAAGTTCGTCGAGGGAGGATTCTCCATTCCTGAAAGCAAAGGCAGTGCAGCCTGGGTTGACAGGGATCAGATACTTGTAGCCACCAATTACGGTCCCGGAACAATGACCTCATCGGGATACCCGGCAATGGCAAAACTGTGGAAGAGAGGTGAGGATCCGGCAAATGCAGTTACCATGCACAGTACTGACACCGCCAACATGGGTATTTTTGTCAGCGGAGGCGAGGTTAACGGAAAGCAGTATGTTTTTCTGAGTGACAATATCGGTTTCTATGAGTCGTCGACTTATCTTCTTACCCCTGAGGGGATGAAGGAACTTGACATCCCGAAGGATGTTGAGACAAGGGGGATGTTCAGGGAGGCGATGTTGCTTTACCTGCAGTCTGACTGGACTCTCAACGGCACAACATACAAGAAGGGCACGCTGGTCAGTTTTGATCTCCCTGCGTTCCTTGCAGGGAGTCCTGTGGTAAAAACACTTTACGAGCCCGGAGAGAGGGAGAGTCTTGGAGGTGTGATGTCATCCCGTGATTTCATCGTGATAGCAACGCTGGAAAACGTTCAGGGGAGACTGAGGATAATGCGTCCTGACGGAGAGAGCTGGGTCACAGAGGCTCTCCCGGTACCGGAATTCGGCACTGTCGGCCTTGCAGATGCGGATGACAAGTCAAATGACTTCTTCTTCACCTTCAGCAATCCGGTCACTCCCTCAACCCTCTATTACGGAGACGGGAAGCAGATCAGGCCGATCAGGAAGCAGAAGGAATATTTCAATGCCACAGGTGTGAAGGTTGACCAGTATGAGGTGACATCAAAGGATGGGACGAAGATTCCCTATTTCATTGTCTATCCGGCAGAGATGGCCCTGGACGGCAGCAATCCGACCCTGATCTATGCCTATGGCGGTTTCAACTCGGCTGTCCGTCCGGGTTACAGTTCCATCACCGGTACCGGCTGGATTGAAAAGGGTGGCGTCTATGTCATTGCAAATATACGCGGAGGAGGCGAGTTTGGTCCTGAATGGCACCATTCGGCTCTGAAGGAGAAGAGGCAGAATGCGTATGACGATCTCTTTGCCGTGGCTGAAGATCTCATCTCAAGAAAGGTAACCTCGCCGGAGAGGATGGGATTCTACGGCTGGAGCAACGGCGGATTGCTGGCAGGTGTGGTCATGACACAGAGGCCTGATCTCTGGAATGCAGTTGTCATCGGGGCTCCGCTGCTTGACATGAAGCGGTACAACAAGCTTCTCGCCGGCGCAAGCTGGATGGACGAATACGGCAACCCTGACATTCCCGGGGAGTGGGAGTTCATCAGCAAATACTCGCCCTACCAGAATGTGAAGGAGGATGTGAAATATCCGGAACCCCTGTTCATTACTTCAACCAGGGATGACAGGGTGCATCCGGGCCATGCCCGCAAGATGGCGGCAAAGATGATTGATATGGGACATCCTGTACTTTATCACGAGACCATTGAGGGCGGCCATGGAGCAGCATCAACCAATGCTCAGGAGGCTGAGATGTGGGCACTGATGTACACCTACCTGAATATGAAGCTGGCAAAATAAGGGCCTGAAGGCATATTCTCATTGACTTAAACCGTTGACATGAAAAAGATTCTGGCATTTTCACTGATGCTGCTGACCTGCATCGCAACATGGTCACAGCCCCTGAAGTCTGACGAGATCGACAGGCTTGTCAACCGTACGCTGGAGACCTTCAACGTACCGGGCATTGCCGTGGCAGTAATAAAAGATGACCAGGTAGTCCACATGAAGGGGTACGGTGTAATCTCCATTACCACCGGCAAAAAGACTGACGAAAACACCCTTTTTGCAATTGCATCCAATTCGAAAGCATTCACCTCAGCCGCTCTCGGAATACTGGTTGACGAAGGCAAGATAACCTGGGATACAAAGGTCATTGACATTATACCGGAGTTCAGGCTTTATAATTCCTACGTTACCGAGGATTTCAATATAAAGGACCTGCTGACCCACCGGAGCGGGATGGGTCTTGGTGCAGGTGACCTGATGCTCTGGCCCGATTCATCCACGTTCACCAGGGAGGATATTATCCATAACCTGAGATATCTGAAACAGACCTCATCATTCAGGACAAAATATGATTATGATAACCTGCTTTACATTGTTGCCGGCGAAATTGTCAGGAGGGTCTCCGGCCAGGGATGGGATGAATTTGTGGAGTCAAGGATCATGCAACCGCTTGGAATGACAAGATCTGCAGCCTCGCTCAACAGGGTGAGAGACAGGTCGAATATGATTGATGCGCACGTTCCCGTGGAAGGTGTTCTCCAGGTAGTACCAATGTATGCCAACACTCTTCTTGACCCTGCCGGCGGTATCATGAGCAGCGTGGCTGACATGAGCAAATGGGTGATGATGCAGCTCAACCGTGGAAAATACGGCGACGGCAACAGCAGGCAGATGCTCTCTGAGACGGTGCATCGTGAGATGTGGACGCCGCAGACCATTATGCGGCTCCGCAATCCCGGGCCGTACAGGAGTCATTTTGCCGCCTACGGCCTTGGCTGGAGTCTTACCGATGTGGCAGGATACCTGCAGGCATCACATACCGGAGGACTGGCAGGCATTGTTACCCAGGTTACCCTTATACCGGAGCTGAAGCTGGGAATAATAGTCTTCACTAACCAGCAGGAAGGCTCTGCTTTCACTGCCATAACCAACACCATCAAGGATGGTTATCTGGATGTAAAGGGGAACGACTGGGTAAAAACCCTCAGGGAAAATGTTGACCGGAACCTCAATGAAGCAAAAAGGATAACCGACGAGATATGGGCAAAAATTGAGGCACAGCGCTCAGAGGGTGCTGATCAGGTAAGCAATGCTGTTTATACCGGCACTTATACCGATGCGTGGTTCGGAGACATAATTATATCGGATGAGGGAGGAAAACTGCGTTTCCAGTCGGTCAGGTCACCAAAAATGTGCGGAGAAATGTTCTATTACACAGGCAACACCTTTGTCGTGAAATGGGATGACAGGTCTATGGATGCCGATGCTTGGGCGGTCTTCGCGCTCGATAAGGAGGGCAGGGCTGAAGCATTCACCATGGAGGCAATCTCACCGCTGACTGACTTCAGCTATGACTTCCATGACCTCAGTCCGAAGAGAAAGGAGAAGAGATGAGGAGAGCAGTTTCACTGATCCTGCTCCTGGCACTTGGCTTCGCAGTATCGGGTCAGCCTCTGTCGTCTAAAAAGATTGACAGGCTGAGCGCCAGAGTGATAAAGGAGTTTAATGTCCCGGGGGTGGCCGTGGCTGTGGTAAAGGACGGAGAGGTGATACACATGAAGGGATATGGTGTTCGTTCAATTGCCACCGGTCAGAAAACTGATGAACATACCCTCTTCGCGATAGCATCAAACAGCAAGGCGTTTACTGCTGCCACGCTGGGTATACTCGTTGATGAGGGCAAACTCAGATGGGATACCAGGGTGACTGAGATAATCCCTGAATTCAGGCTTTACAACCCGTATGTAACCGAAGAGTTCATCATAAAGGATCTGCTGTGTCACCGGAGCGGGATGGGTGAAGGCGCTGGTGACCTGATGGGATGGCCTGATTCGGCAATGTTCACCACAGATGAGATAATACATAATCTCAGGTACCTGAAACAGGCATCATCTTTCCGGACCAGATATGACTATGATAACCTGCTCTATATCGTGGCCGGCGAGATTGTGGCGAGGGTCTCGGGACAGAGCTGGGAAGAGTTTACCGAGTCACGTATCATGAAACCTCTCGGGATGAACGAATCTGCTGCTTCCTTCAGGCGGATAAAAGACCTTTCCAATATTATTGATGCCCATGTGACGGTTGACGGCAGGCTGAAGGTGGTTCCCAAACAGGAAGCCAAGAGGCACAACTCGGTGGGAGGCATCTACAGTAATATCAGTGACATGAGTAAGTGGGTCATTCTGCAGCTCAACAGGGGGAGGCACGGCAGCAGTGCCGGAGAGAAGATTTTTTCGGAGGAGATTCACAGGGAGATGTGGAGTCCTCAGACCGTGAAGAGAGTCGGCACAACGGGGCCATACAGGAGCAACTTCGCATTCTATGGTCTGGGATGGAACCTCACCGACATAAACGGATACCTGCAGGTCTATCATACGGGAAGTCATGCCGGCATTGAGACAAGGGTAACTATGCTTCCCGAACTCAACCTGGGGATTATTGTCTTTACCAACCAGCAGGTGCCGGAGGCACATCAGGCAATTACCAATTCAATAATTGACGGCTATCTCGGGATAAGTGGCTATGATCATGTTTCGAGACTCAGGGAGAAGGTGGAACGTGAACAGGCCATGGCAAGGGAGATTACCGATGAGGTCTGGGCAACTGTAGAGAGAAGGAGGATGGAGTCGTCTCAGGAGATCGAGGCTGAGTCATTTGCAGGGACCTACAGTGATGCCTGGTTCGGTGATATTATTATCAGTGCAGAGAATGGGCAGCTGAGGTTCAGGGCTGAAAAGTCACCCCGGATGAGGGGCGGGATGCTGCACTATACAGCCAACACTTTTATCGTGAAGTGGGATGACCGGAGCATGGATGCCGATGCCTTTGCAGTATTCACCCTTGACAGGGAAGGAAAGCCGGTCTCATTCACCATGGAAGCCATCTCCCCTCTCACCGATTTCAGCTTTGACTTTCAGGATCTTTACCTTGTCAGAAGTGAAAAGTGACAAGTTAAAAGTGGGAAGTTAAAAGTTGAAAGTGACAAGTGGAAAGTTAAAAGTAACCAGGGTTCTTATGCAAGCGGTACATAAACGTTATTTTTGCAATCAAATCAGGAAACCGAACTGATGACCTTTATTTATTTGAGTATCTGGATCTCCGCACTGATAGGAGTTATCCTTATTGCATGGATCCGCAGTTTCGATATCTATGAAAAAGAGGCCTTCATAGCCATGCTGTGGGCTTTTATTGCCGGCGGCATCACCTCGGTCATGATTGCCCTCGGAGCCTATGAATTTCTCAGGGCTTTTGGACTTAATGATGAAGTCATAAGCAACGCCCTTGGTTCGCTCCTGGTGATAGGTCCGGTTGAGGAGTTTGCAAAGCTTATCGGTCTGGTGGTTGTTTATTCACTGATCAGGAAGCAGTTCAATGAGCTGACTGACGGTATCATATACATGTCATGCGTGGCACTGGGTTTTTCCATCATTGAGAACTACTTCTATGCCAATGCTGGTGAAAACAGCCAATATCTGCTTGTCTACAGGGCTTTCATAAGCACTCCGGCGCATATCTCATTCAGTGTCATCATCGGATACGCATGGTACAGGTACAAGAAGGAGAACAAGCCGTTCAGTACAGTGATAGTTGCACTGCTGATTGCCAGTCTCCTTCACGGAATCTTTGACGCTCTTGCATTCACTCCGGGTTATAACCTCCTGTTGCTTTTATATCTCTGGTTCATAATCATGCAATCGCTCAGGCTGGTTCAGTACACAAATGTCATCTCGCCCTTCAGGCCTCGTTTCGAAGCATTGCTGGAGACTCCCTCAGGTGAGACAGCTCACGGTGTTGAGTGTCCGAACTGCGGTTCATCGGCGCCCAAGGAGCTCTTCATAAACAGTTACTTTACCTCCTGCCGGTGCGACAGCTGTGGTAACCACATAGCATCACGCAATGATATAAGAAGGATTTTCAGGATCTTTGCTCCCGAGTACAAAAGGCTTTTAAGGAAGCTTGTGCCGGTCAGGTTCAGTGACGGCCGGATAGTAATGAGTGTTTATGGCTCTGCCTTCTTTAACAGCAGCGGAAATGCGGGGTTTTTCAGGGTAAGTGATGTTGCCCGAAAGTTGCAGGCCATCAATGACGACCTGCTGGACAGGTTCAGAAAGCGGTCATTCATATCAGCCAACCTGCTGAAGCAGTTTTTTGAATGAAAAATGAGTAATTGAGATATCGGAGATTCAAGATGTACACTCTTTTTTACAACGCACGCTTTTTCACCGGCATAGGGTTGGTTGAGGGGAAAGAACTGCTCATAAGGGATGACCGGATCGAAGGTTTTGCCGATCCGGGTTCAGTGTCGGCAGATGCCCGCCGTATTGATTGTGGTGGCAACCTGGTTGTTTCAGGGCTGATTGACCTTCAGATAGCGGGAGGAGGGGGTTACCTTTTCTCATCGCACCCTACTCCCGGGGCGCTTGATACGATAATCAGATCAATAGTCTCTACCGGCACAACCGGCTTCCTTCTCGCGCTGCCCACCAACAGCAGGGAGGTATACACCGCTGCCTTCCGGACAGTCTCGGGCTGTGCTCATCCGGCGGTGATGGGCCTGCATATGGAGGGGCCGTTCATCAGCAATGCACGGCGCGGGGCGCACGTTCCTGAGCTGATAATGATGCCCACTCCGGAAAATGTAAGCTCACTTCTTGACGAAGCGGGCAGCACCATCCGGATGATGACTGTGGCGCCTGAGATATGCACCCCGGAGGTAATTGCTCTTCTCAGGGAGAGAGGTGTTACCGTTGCCGCCGGACACAGCAACGCCACATTCAGGGAGGCAATGGCAGGCTTTGAGATGGGTATTGAAACCACAACGCATCTGTTCAATGCGATGTCACCTCTGCATCACCGTGATCCGGGTCTGCCCGGAGCGGCATTCCTCTCCGGAACAGCATGTGCAAGCATCATCGCGGACGGAATTCATGTTGACTATGCAACGGTAAACATTGCCAGAAAGATAATGCGGGAGAGGCTGTTCCTCATATCCGATGCAGTAGAGGAGAATGACCGCGGGGCATACAGGCATGTGAAAAGATCTGACCGTTACACCCTGCCTGACGGCACTCTTTCGGGAGCGAAGCTGACGATGCTGGATGCAGTAAGGAACAGCATTGACAGGGCAGGAATAGAAAAGTATGAAGCCTTCAGGATGGCTACGCTCTACCCTGCACGGCTGATCAGGGCCAGTGACAGGGGAATGATTGAGCCGGGAGCCAGGGCTGACCTGGTTATTATTGATAATGAGTTGAATCTCAAGGGAGTTTGTTTAAACGGAATAACTGAATTTAAAGAGTGATAAAATGGCATTGCTGGGAATAGATCTTGGAGGAACGAAGCTTGCCCTTGCACTGTTTGACCGTGAGGGCAACATCAGGGCAAGGGAGGTATTACTGCTGGAAAACCGCCAGGGAGACGAGGTGGGCAAGCTGATTACCGTAAATACGGCTCTCAAGGTTGCTGCTGCCGAGGGTGAGGGTGATCCGGTGGAGGCAATAGGCATATCAGTGCCAGGCATCAGCTGGCGCTCGAAGGGTACGGTATGGGCCCCCAATATTCAAGGGTGGGATGACTACCCCCTGCTGAAGGAGGTTACAAATATTGCAGGCCGGATACCTGTTGTTATCGAGAGTGACAGGTCATGCTATATCTCGGGTGAGATGTGGAAAGGCAATGCCCGCGACTGCCGTGATGCGATCTTCCTGGCCGTTGGAACGGGAATAGGTGCAGGTATTGCCGTAAACGGCGAATTGTTGCACGGCGCTGATGATATCGCAGGGGCAATAGGCTGGATGGCACTGTCAAGACCCTTCATGAGCAAGTACGCCATCTGTGGCAACTTTGAGTATTTCGCCTCAGGTGAAGGCATAGCCCGTCAGGCTGCAGACTATCTGAATAAGCATGACAAATACCAGGGAGAGCTGAGAAAAGGTCAAGGTATGAAGGTCACCACGCATGATGTGTTCGCTGCCCGGGAGAAGGGTGATGTGGCAGCCTCGGCGATCATTGACCTGGCCGTGGAATACTGGGGTATGGCCGCAGCAAACCTGGTCAGTCTGTTCAATCCTGAAAAAATAATATTTGGCGGAGGTGTTTTCGGCCCCGCCGTTGCACTTATTCCTGCCATTTACCATGAAGCTGAGAAGTGGGCTCAGCCGATAAGCATACGGCAGGTAAGTTTTGAGCCCTCGGCACTGGGCGATAGCGCCGGTGTTTACGGTGCAGGATATCTTGCCATGAAACAGACAGGTTAACCATCTCCATAACCATGAAACAGACTTATAACAGACGCCTCGTATTCTGGACAGCATGCCTGGGCATGCTTCTTTTCGGTATCGGACTGATCATGCTTGGTTCCGTGCTACCTGACCTGAGGGAGAGACATTCGCTCAATGCGGTGGAGGCCGGCACTCTGCTGTCACTTCTTCCCTTCGGGATTATTTTCGGATCGCTTCTCTTCGGGCCGGTGTGTGACCGGTACGGCTACAGGGCGCTTCTTGCAGTGTCAGCGTTGCTGATGTTTGCCGGATTCGAGGGGCTTGCCTTTACCCGCACCACAGGTATACTGAAACTGTCAGTCTTTCTCTTCGGTCTGGGCGGGGGAGCCATCAACGGAGCCACAAATGCAGTGGTGGCAGACATCAGCACCACAGGCAAGGGTGCGGCGCTGAGCATTCTTGGTGTATTCTTCGGTATCGGGGCATTGGGCATGCCGCTGCTGCTCAGTCTCCTGATGGCCAAATTTGATTTCCAGGTCATTGTGGCCGCCACGGGAGTGCTGGCACTGGCTGCAGCAGTGCTCTTCGCATTTGTAAGGTTCCCTGCAGCCAAACAGGCGGAGGGTATTTCGATGAAGCAGGTTGGCTCCCTCTTCAGGGATGTCACCCTTCTGCTGATAGCATTCTTTCTCTTCTTCCAGAGCAGCTTCGAGGGGCTTATCAACAACTGGACCACCACCTACCTCATGGACAGGGTTGCTGCGCCGCAGGAGGTTGCACTGATGGGGCTTTCGGCCTTTGTGGCCGGTATGACGGTGGCACGGCTGCTGGTAGGGTCTGTGCTGAGGAATTTGCCTGAAAGGCAACTTCTCTATATCTCCCTGGGCGTCACCTTTGCAGCTTTGCTTCTTTTCAGCCTCAGCCGCTCCACGGTGCCGGCAGTGGCCGGCCTCTTCCTGCTCGGCGCCGGACTGGCGGCAGGGTTTCCCACCATGCTGGGAATTGTAGGGAACAGGTATCCCGATCTGTCGGGTACCGCCTTCAGCTTCGTCCTTGTGATAGGGTTAGTTGGCAACATGATTGTTAACTACCTGATGGGGATAGTGACTGAAAATGCCGGTATTAAGCATCTTACCACATTCACATATGCAGAGCTGGCAATCCTGGTGGTCATGGCAACGGCTATCTTTGGCAGACTCAAGATGAATAAATAAATTACCAACAATCAAACAGAACAATTATGCTAGCACTTGAATGGCTGAATAATGCCAGAAATGTAATGAATAACATTGAGGAGACACAACTGGAGAATATCCGCAAGGCTGCAGAGGTGATGGCTGATACCATTGAATGCGGACGTTGGGTTCATACCTTTGGATGCGGCCATGCCACACTGCCCATTGAGGAGATGTATCCGAGGATTGGCGGCTTTGTGGGTTTTCATCCGATGATTGAGATCCCGCTCAGTTTCTTTACCCACATAACCGGAGAGATGGGTGTTCACCAGTTCGTATTCCTAGAGAGAGTTGAGGGTTATGGCGTTGAGATCATGAAGGGATATACCTTCGACAAGCGTGACACCATGTGGCTTTTCTCCCATTCGGGGATCAACAACGTGAACATCGACATTGCCCTGGAATCGAAGAAAAGGGGCATGAAGGTGGTTGTCTTCGGATCTGCCGCTGCCGCGAAGGGAAAGAAGACGAGGCATTCCTCCGGAAAGACCATCTTTGACATAGCCGACATAGTGGTTGACACCTGTGCACCACTTGCCGATGCCTCAGTTAATCTCAGGAATCATCATGACAGGATAGGCCCCGTCTCCACAATGGCTTTTGTCACCTGTGTCTGGATGACAATCACCACGGTTGCGGAGATACTGGTTGACAGGGGAGTTAAACTCTACATACACCCGAGTCATAACGTACCGGGTGACAACACTGCCAGGGAGAGGCTTGATGAGGCCCTGGCAGAGTACAAGCGCAGGATTGCAGGGGTATGACAATTAAACGGCATGAAGCGGCTTGGCAGGACTATATGAAAGTTATATCACCATGAAGCCGATTGGCAGTACTATATAAAAGTATATCACCATGAAGCCGATTGACAGGACTTTAGGATTCATAAATGGCATTGCCGTCGACAGGGTGCCCTTCCATCCCATCCTGATGCGTTTTGCAGCGCGTCACGCAGGAGTGCGGTACCGGGACTTCTGTCTCAGCCCGGCTCACAAGTGCATGGCCAATATCAGGTGTGCTGAAGATTTCAGGTCTGACTGGGTAAACACCATGTCTGACCCATGGGCAGAAGCTGAAGCCTTCGGGACGGTCCTCTCCTACCCTGATGATGATCTGCCGAAGGTGGAGCGTCATGCGATAGAAGAGATATCTGACATTGACAGGATGGCCGTGCTCCGTCCGGGTGACCACCGGCGGATGCTGGCCCGTGTGGAGGAGATAGAGACATACCGGAGAGAGAGTGCCGGCGCACTGTTCATTTGCGGCTGGGTTGAGGGTCCATTTGCGGCCTGGTGTGACATCAGGGATATCAATATGGCGATGACTGACCTTTACGAGTATCCGGTTGAAGTTCATAAAGCGCTGGATATTATTACTGAAAGCGCCATGGCTTTCATTACCCCACAGGTCAGGGCCGGGGCTCACTGCATCGGTATCGGTGATTCGGTCTGCTCACTCATCTCCCCGGAGCTGTATGATGAGTTCTGCTTCGAACGGGAGAAGATCCTGGTGGAACACATACATTCACTGGGAGCGCTGGCAAAGATCCACATCTGCGGGAACATATCGGCTATCCTTCCGCGGGTAATCAGTACCGGGGCAGACATAATAGATATCGATCACCGGACAGGACCGGTGACGGAAGTGCTTGGTTTATTGCAGCCGGGACAGGTTTTTTCCGGCAAAAGCGATCCGGTTTCGGTGTTACAGGACGGTGACACGGCATCTATCCGCAGCAGTTGCCGTTCATTCTTTGATGAGGCAGGAGGCCGTGCAATCCTCTCGGCCGGGTGTGAGGTAACGCCCGGTACGCCGGTGGAGAACCTGCGCTTTTTCTCCGGGATGGCCGGGGAGCTTCTCCCATGATTTTACAAGGCGGCTGAGATAATCAGGGAGAGTGAGCGTGCCACCGCACCGGCTCCGTGGGAACAATTGCCGTGATGTGCTGTCAGGGCAACAACTAACCGGCAACAGTTCGCCCTCTGCCCGGCAAGGAACAATTACCGTGATGTGCTGTCAGGCCTTCACTTTTACAGGTAAAAATTGTAGATTTTCTCTGAAAGATAGTATCTTTGAACCTTGATCTAAACTAAATCCAGATGAAACGATCCTATTTCATTTTATGCCTGGCACTGTTGATTACGGCGCCGGCAATTTTCGGACAGAAACCGATCAAGGTGCTTGAGGATAGCATTCAGTTTGGCAACTACCTTTATCCGGGGTTCAATGTTACCATTCCCGAAGCCAGCTATGACAAGGTTCTCAAGGACTGGATAAAGACCCAGGAAAGCGGTACCAAGTCGAAGGTACAGACTGAGAGCGGAGAGATGACCATTTTCGGGGCCAATATCAAGGAGATCTCCCCTGCCCCGGTCAATATCTACAGCAGGATAATGAATGAGGATACCCTCAGCAGGATGCTGGTATGTATAGAGCTCAAGAAGGACCAGTATGTGGGATCTGCCTCAGGTGACCTTCAGGTGACTTCAGCAAAGACTTACCTTAAAGAGTTCGCGAAGAAGCAGTACATGGACTTCATAAAGGAGGAGCTTGCCGCCGAGGAGAAGATACTGAGAGATCTCAAAAAGGACCTTGGAAGCCTGGAGAGCAGCAAGGCCCGTAGCCAAAGGAAGGCCAGAAGCAACAGGAACACCGTGAACGCCGAACAGGAGAAGCTGCTTGTCAAACATAATGAACTGAGCCTTCTGTCAAATGAGATCATAAACAAGAACAACGAGGTGATGGAAATGCCGGTAGGTCCCGGCAGGGATGCCATGGCCGCCCAGGTGAAGGAACTCGAGAAAAGGCGCAAGAAGCTCCAGAATGAGATCAACAAGGGTGAAAACCGTATCAGGAAGGCTAAATCAGCCATTGATCAGGCTGACAGGGCTATCCCCAGGAATGAAGATGAACAGGCTGTAATGAAATCAAGGATTGATGCACAGCAGGCTGTTGTTCAGACCTTCATTGACAAGCTGAACAATGTCAAAGTCTACTGATCCTTACGGACAGTATTAGTTTATAACCAGTATAACCAGCGGGCACTTGAAACCCACTGATTGTTAACTGGTTTTTTTAAGCTCTTTGACATTAGTGTAATCGCATCCTGTAAGCATCTCTGTGACAGGCACTCCATACACAAAGAGATGCCTGGCATGCGATTATTCCATCATAGTATTTTCTAATACCCATTAATGAACCAAAATATTAAATCAATTATGGAAAACCAGGAGAAAAAGGAAACCTACCACCAGAAGATTCAGGAACAGCTGGACGAATGGAGGGCAGATATTGACAGACTGAAAGAAAAGGCAAAGAATGCCAAAGCCGAATCAAAGCTCAAATACCAGGAAAACATTGACAAGCTTGAGCTCAAGATGAACGAAGGGAAGTCGAAACTGAAAGACCTCAAGGAATCAAGTGCTGAGGCATGGGATGCCCTGAAGGATGGAGCTGATTCAATATGGGATACCATGAAGGCAACCTTTGCCGAAGTCAGGGAGAAGCTGACGGACAAGGACGACAACGACGACGATAAAAAAGCGTGAGGAGTGCGTCCTGACCCGGCCGTCAGCAGCAGACAGTAGTGAGCCTACGATCAATTTGTTGTTTATCAGCATGTTGTGGTATTGTATGGTTACTAATTGCAGACTACCGGGATCAGATAGTTTTGTACTGATAAACATAAACCCCCATATGATTTAACAATCGCAAAAAAGATGAAAAGATTTTTAACAATAGCAATTATTGTACTGCTGCTTGTTGCTGCCGGTATCTTCTGGTGGCGTCATTACTTTGTATTCGGAGAGGGGGTTAAGGCCGGAGACCTGAACTTCCTTGTAAGGAAAGGCTATATTTTCAAGACCTGGGAAGGCAAGCTGATACAGACAGGTTTCAGGACACCGACTCCCGGAGCCATGCAGAGCAATGAGTTCGAGTTCAGCATTACGAATGACAGTCTGGCCACGATACTTGAAAGAGCCAGCGGCAAATTCGTCGAGCTCCGTTACAAGGAGTACATCGCACCGCTTCCATGGAGGGGGATGAGCAAATATGTGATTATAGAGATCCTTGACATAAGGGATTCGGAACATGAGCATCAGACGCTCATACCCTACCAGGCAATCTGAAACGAACAAAAGAGAAAAACTTATGACCAGAACAAGAATTGCAGCACTGGTTGTATCGCTTATTATGCTGACCGGATGTGCTGAATTGCTGAACACGCTGAAGACGGTTTCAGCGGTGAAACAGCTTACGGAAGCAGATATCATAGCGGGGCTCAGGGAAGCTCTCAGCGTGGGAGCGCGCAATGCAGGCGGGCGACTGGCATTGCAGGACGGATACTGGGGAGATCCGGAAGTCAGGATACCACTGCCTGAAGAGGCGAAGGCAATAGTTGAGAATATTGGAAAAATACCCGGGGGACAGCAGTTGATTGACAATGTGCTGCTGAGCATCAACAGGGCTGCTGAGGATGCTGCCCGCGATGTTGCTCCCATCTTTGTGAATTCGGTGATGCAGATGACCATTACTGACGGGTACAATATCCTCCACGGCGCTGACAATGCTGCCACCGTTTATCTGAAAAACACAACATGGAATGGGCTTTATGATCTCTACAAGCCTAAGATCAGCGCATCAACCGGCAAGGAGATTGTGGCAGGTGTCTCAGCACAGGATTCATGGAACACCCTTACGGATAAGTGGAATCAGGTGGCCAACAGTGTGGCAGGAAGGCTGGCCGGATTCAAACCGGTGAATACCGATCTTGACGATTTCCTGACACGTAAAGCACTCGAGGGGGTCTTCCTCAAGCTTGAAGGTGAGGAACTGAAGATCAGAAAAGAGGTTTCGGCCAGGGTCACTCCCATACTCAGGGAAGTATTCGGGACGCTGGACCAGCAATAAGGCACCTCCGGACTGTTTGAAGCGGGCTCAACAAGTTTATGCCTCTGTTGTTATATTTGCACACAAAATCTGATATTAATGAAGAAAATAACTTTTTTACTTTTACTTGCGCTGCTACTTGCAGGAATAAACCCGGCGGCATTTGGCCAGGATGCCGACACCATCCAGGGATGGCAGAAGAGCGGAGTATTCTCCCTTAACGTGTCACAGGCAACGTTTACCAACTGGGCTGCCGGAGGCCAGAACTCAGTGGCGCTGAACGGACTGGTTAATCTTGGAGCAAACTACAGGATGGGCAAGTCGGCATGGGACAATGCCCTTATCATCGGTTACGGAAAGATGATTCAGAAAGGGAATGACCTCGGGTGGGTCAAGACTGATGACCGTATCGACTTTCAGTCGAAGTACGGTCGGAAGGCAACTGACAAGTGGTTCTATTCGGGTCTGATGAGTTTCAAAACGCAGATGGACAACGGATACAATTACCCGGATACGGATAACAAGATATCGGGTCTGCTCTCGCCGGCCTACCTGCTGTTCTCACTGGGTATGGACTACAAGCCCAATCCGGCTTTCTCGATGTTTCTCTCACCGCTGACATCAAAGAATACCATTGTCATGGATGATGATCTTTCCACGGCGGGTGCTTTCGGAGTGGAACCCGGAAAGAATTTCAGAGCGGAGCTCGGTGCATATGCAAACATAGCCTACAAGAATGACGAGGTTTTTAAGAACGTCAGTTTCATGACAAAGCTTGACCTCTTTACAAACTTTCTGAAGAACCCGCAGAATATTGACATCAGCTGGGAAGCGCTGCTGGTTCTCAAGGTCAATGAATACATCTCTGCAACTGTCAACACTCTCCTGCTCTACGATGATGACATACTCATCAAGATTGACGAGGATGGTGCAGGCAACCCTGTACTGGGCAAGCGCGCACAGTTCAAGGAGGTCATCGGCGTTGGTTTTACCTACAAGTTCATTAAATAGAAGACACCTTAATAGTAACAGGCCGGTAAGTTTTTGCTAAATTGTTAATCACAAAGCAGTATGAAAAACATAGTACTTTTTGCAATTATGACACTAATTACGGGAATTCTGTCAGGTCAGCCTGTGCAGGACATCAAGCTGAATGCCCCTGACATGGAGAGAGGGCTGACAATCATGAAGGCATTTGAAAACAGGGCTTCGGCCACCTCCTTTAGTTCCAGGGAGCTCTCCCTGCAGGATCTCTCTGACCTGCTCTGGGCATCAAACGGCATTAACAGGCCGGAAAGCGGCAAGCGCACTGCTCCCACTGCGGTCAATGCACAGGATATTGACATTTATGTGCTGCTCAGGTCGGGAGCTTACCTGTATGATCATAAGACTCATACTCTTAAGGGAATAGCTGCCGGTGACAACAGGACGCTGGTTTCAGACAGGCAGACCGCTTTTGCTGATGCACCGGTTATGATTGTGCTGGTCTCTGACATATCGCGCTTCACGGTTGGTGATGATGCCCGCAAGCTGAGCTGGGGTGCAATGGATGCAGGGATAGTATCACAGAATGTATCTCTCTTCTGTGCCGGGGCAGGACTGGTTACCCGTCCGCGTGCATCGATGGACTTTGAGGGGCTGAAGAAGCTGCTCCAGCTGAACAGCACCCGGCATCTGATGCTCAACAATCCTGTCGGTTATCCCAACGAGTAGTGGTTCTCTGGCATATTTAAGCTGACAGATCATCTCTCCCCCTGCGCGGATATTTGATTGACAACGCTGACAGCCATCTGAATAAAAACGGGTATTGTGTCACCTGGCCGGGTGATGCATGAGACTGGTTATCCGGAACAGTATAGTTTACTATATTCACAGATTCAAAGTAAAAAACAGGATTATGGGACTCAAGAACCGGCTTATCATAATGAACTTCCTCCAGTTCTTCATCTGGGGGTCATGGCTTCTGACCATAGGGGCATACTGGTTTCAGAATAAAAACTGGTCAGGAACTGATTTCGGGGCCATCTTTTCAACAATGGGTCTGGCCTCCCTTTTCATGCCGGCAATTGCGGGTATTATAGCTGACAGGTGGATCAACGCGGAGAAGCTGTATGGAATTTTTCACATTGCAGGGGCAATTCTTCTCTCACTGATACCTGCTGTAAACGATCCTGATACCTTCTTCTGGCTGCTGCTTCTCACCATGATGTTTTACATGCCGACACTGGCCCTGGCCATTACTGTGGCATACAGCTCGATGAAGAACAGCGGGATGGATATCATAAAGCATTATCCGCCCGTGAGGGTCTGGGGCACCATCGGTTTCATTGTGGCGCTTTGGGTGGTGAGTCTGCTGGGATTTGAAACCTCACCCATGCAGTTTTACATAGCTGCTGCCGCTTCGCTTGCACTTGGGCTTTACGCCTTCACCCTTCCCAAGTGTCCTCCGTTGGCAAAAGGCAGTAAGAAGAAGCTTTATGAGGAGCTTGGACTCAATGCATTCAAGCTTTTCAAAAGCACCAAGATGGCTCTCTTCTTCATCTTCGCCATGTTGCTGGGTGCTGCGCTGCAGCTCACCAATGCGTACGGAGACACATTCCTGCATGATTTTGCAAAGGTACCTGCCTACAAGGATCTTATTGCAGTGAAATACCCTGCCATAATTATGTCTGTGTCACAGATATCGGAGACCCTTTTTATACTGACCATTCCATTTTTCCTGAAGCGGTTCGGGATAAAGAAGGTCATGCTGATGAGCATGGTGGCATGGGTGCTCCGTTTCGGGCTGTTCGGCCTTGGCAATCCGGCAGAAGGGCTCTGGATGATAATTCTCTCGTGCATCATTTACGGGATGGCATTTGATTTCTTCAACATTTCCGGTTCGCTCTTCGTGGAAACCCAGAGCACTCCTGACATCCGTGCAAGCGCGCAGGGACTCTTCATGATGATGACCAACGGCTTCGGGGCATTCCTTGGCAGCCGCATAAGCGGAATTGTGATTGACAAATACTTCATCCTGGAGAGCGGAGCATTTGACTGGAAGGGAATATGGTTTGCATTTGCGGGATATGCGCTGGTGATTGCAATACTGTTCGCCATATTCTTCAAGCACAAACATGTGCCGGAGGAGACAGTTTCAGTAAGCCACTGATTTTTTGCCCCGTGTGGGGCAGGCGCAGGCACGGAGAGGCTCCGGGCCGGTGTGGTTACCCTGGCAGGCGCAGGCACGGAGAGGCTCCGGGCCGGTGTGGTTACCCTGGCAGGCGCAGGCACGGCTGCCGGACAGCTGACCAGGGCATGGAGAGGCTCCGGGCCGGTGTGGTTACCCGAGCAGGATCAGGCTGATTCCGATTATTATCATCCCGCTTACCAGGCCATAGATTGCGACATGGTGTTTGCCATACTTGTGGGCAGCCGGGAGGAGTTCATCAAAGGAGATATAGACCATTATACCGGCAACCATTGCAAATACATAGCCGAGGCTTATGCTGGTATTGAAGAGCCTCAGAATGAAATATCCTACCAGTGCGCCAATCGGCTCCGAGAATCCTGACAGTACTGACCATGCAAGCGCCTTCCTTTTTGAGCCGGTGGCATAATAGACAGGCACCGACACGGCGATACCCTCCGGAATATTATGAATAGCCACAGCCACTGCAATGCTGATACCTACAGCCACATCAGACATGGCTGACATGAATGTGGCAATCCCTTCGGGGAAGTTATGGATACCAATGGCAATGGCAGTAAATGTTCCTATGCGCATCAGTTTCCGGTCTCCAATGCAGTGGCCTCCGCGGTTCCGGTTCTTTCTCCTTTCGCATTCAGGTTTATCCGGGTTGAGGGATTCGGGATGCATCTGTTCTACCCTCTTCAGTTCATGGGGGTTACCCTCTGATGGAAGAATCTTGTCAATGGCGGCAGAGAGGCCAATGCCTGCCACAAAAGAGATAAATGTCAGCCAGGCTGCAGTATTGGCTTCATAATTCAGCCTCATGATGTCACCAGCTTCGGTAAGTATCTCAGTGAATGAGATGAAGATCATAACTCCGGCTGAGAATCCAAGCGAAAAAGCAAGAAATGTGGTATTGGTACGTCTGGCGGTGAAAGCTATCACACCGCCTATCCCGGTTGCAAGGCCAGCAAAGAGAGTGATTCCAAATGCAAAGAGTAGCCGGGAACTATCCATCAGGAGACGTTATTTAGAATGAGTTTAAATTGCAAAAGTAAAAGAATAACAGGAAAAACAACATGAGGAGTATTTCTACTGAAAAAAATCCTTATTTTGATATTGCATTGAGTCATGAATCTCCAGGATTACTATAGGATACTCGGCATTAAGCAGAATGCCACTGATGATGAGATAAAGAAGGCATACAGGAGAAAGGCAATGGAGTACCATCCTGACCGGAACAGTTCGCCTGATTCCCAGGAGATGTTCATCCGCGTTACCGAGGCCTATGAGTATCTGATGTCTCATCCCTACCGGCGGAATATCACTGAGGAAGAGATAATGCGCAATTACCAGGCATGGATTGATTACCGGAGGGAGGAAGCGCGCAGGCGTGCAGAGGCTTATGCAAAAGCCTCATACGCGGAATTCCGGAAAAGCCCGGTTTACAGGAGTACGACAGTCATTGACGGCACCATTGTCTTACTGGGACTCATTCTGGCAACAATGGTCATATTCACAACGGTCTACGGGTACATTTATCGTATGAGAATTGCCGATACGCCAAAGGAGGAACCGTCAATGACGCTTGCTGCCATATCACTGATCATAGGCTTTTCATATTTGATCATTTCCATATTTTACCTGAGTGCATGGATTGCCCGGCAAAAGAAAAAGAGGAGAAAAACTGAAGATGGAGCGCAGAAGAAAAATAATTAATCCGTTTGATGCTGACCAGAACACCTGTTTCGGATGCGGTCCGAAAAACCAAATAGGGCTGAAACTGTTGTTTGAGGAGGATGATGAGAAGGTATATGCCTCATGGATGCCGGACAGGCAGTACCAGGGTTATATCAATGTGCTGCACGGAGGCATCATTGCCACCCTTCTCGATGAGGTCAGCGCATGGTGTGTCTATCTCAAGGCCTGTACAGCCGGCGTTACCTCTTCAATGACGGTCAGGTATCTCAAACCGGTACATATCAGCAAAGGACCTGTAACCGTTGAGGCTATGATAACGAAGAGGGAAGAAAAGAGCGCGTTGATCTCAGCAGCGCTTCACGACGGTGAAGGGAAGCTCTGTGCTGAGGCTGAGCTCGACTATTTCATTTATCCTGAGAAGGTTGCCCGTGCCCGGTACCATTACCCGGGCAGGGAGGCGTTCAAGTATCAATCCGAGCCGCCGGAATCACCGAATGGTCAGTGAATTCTGCCTTAAGGTACTTGTAGTATCCTGTAATACCGATCATTGCGGCGTTATCCGTAGTATACCTGAGTTCGGGGAGGAAAAGATTCCAGCCTCTTTTTTCAGCTTCACGCGTCGCAGCACGTCTCAGGCCACTGTTGGCAGAGACCCCTCCTGCAATTCCGATCTCCCTGATGCCGGTCTCTCTGGAAGCCCTCACCAGCTTCCCAATGATTATCTCAATGATGGTCCTCTGCAGTGAGGCAGCAAGGTCATTGAGATTCTTCCCGATGAATCCGGGGTCCTCAGCCACCCTGTCGCGCAGGAAATAGAGAAAGCTTGTCTTCAGTCCGGAGAAACTGAAATTCAGTCCCTGTATCCGCGGTTTTGCGAAGCGGAATGCGTCAGGGTTGCCGTCTGATGCGAGCCGGTCTATCTCCGGTCCGCCCGGGTAAGGGAGTCCCATCACCTTGGCGCACTTGTCAAATGCCTCGCCTGCTGCATCATCTATGGTATTGCCTATGATTTCCATTTCCAGATGATCACGCAAGACGATCAGTTGTGTATGGCCGCCTGACACCAGCAGGCACAGGAAGGGGAATTGCGGGACACGGTTTTCCCTTCCGTGTTCCATGGCGAAGTGCGACATGACATGTGCCTGGAGGTGATTTACAGCAATGAGGGGGATGTTTCGCGCCAGCGCAAAACCTTTGGCAAATGATGTTCCGACCAGGAGTGAACCGAGCAATCCCGGTCCCTGTGTGAAGGCCACTGCGCTTACCTCGTCAGCTCTTTTCCCGGCCCTGGCAAGTGCCTGATCTGCCACAGGGACTATGTTTACCTGGTGGGCTCTTGAGGCAAGTTCGGGCACCACACCCCCATAAGCCTTATGAACATCCTGGTTTGCGATCAGGTTTGAAAGTACGAATCCGTCGCAGATCACTGCGGCAGAGGTGTCATCGCAGGATGATTCTATCGCGAGGATCGTAATTTGTGGTGTCATTTTTGTATCACTCTTTTTTATAACTTCGCCAGCGGCGGGAATCTCTTCGTGAATGGCCAAAATTATTAAAAAAATCATCAGGGGCCTTCTCATCATAACAGCAGTGCTGGTTGTGGTGCCGCTGATTCTCTTCCTGCTGCTTCAGACGCCGCTGATCCAGACCTGGACGGTAAACAGAGTGACAAAGGCGGTCTCCAGGGAAACGGGAGCTGAGATCATGATAGGCAGGGTTTCATACTCACTGTGGCATGAGATTGTTCTTGATGATGTACTGTTGAAGGACCTGAACGGTGATACCATCATTGCTGCCCGCAAGGTTGATATGAGGCTGCGTGAGATCAGACCATCACAAAAGATTTACAAATTCAGAACCATTGACCTTCACGAGCCCGATTTCAGGATGATCAGGGACACTGCCGGGGTCATGAATCTGACTGCCTATCTCCAGTCACTGAAGAGTGACCGGGAGCATGACAGCACAAGGAACATTGAGATACATTTTGCTGATATTGACCTGCTGAACGGATCCTTTACACTGTCAGACATGTCTGACACCGTCGGGGTTATACCGGGTGGCGTCAACTACAGGAACATGTATATCAGGCATATCACCGGAAAAGTCAATGATCTCAGGGTAATACCCGACTCTGTAAGCATGGTGATAAGGGGGCTGGCGTTTCAAGAAGACGGCGGATTTATCAGCAGGAGTCTTGATATGAATATGGCGGTGGCTGAGAGCGACCTCTACTTCAGGGATTTTGACCTGCTCACCGACTCAAGCGCCATTTCTGCTGAAAAGATCCTGATTATGCCCCGTGAAAAAGATTCATGGAAGGATTTCATCAATGATGTAAGGCTTGACTTCCTGTTTGATAATTCCATCGTAAATACCTCTGACATCTCATATTTTGTCAGGCCCCTTAACGGGGTCAGTGAGAAGGTCAGTTTCTCAGGCAGGGTGACCGGCACCGTTGCAGAGATGAAAGGGAAGAATATCAGGATTGACTATGAGAGCTCCACCAGGCTGCGGTTCGATTTTGACATTTCCGGACTTCCTGAGATAAACGACAGTTATCTGTACATCAGTTTCACCGACATGAAAACCCGTGCTGCAGATATCGAACGGTTCACCCTTCCGGGCAGGAAGCCGTTCAGGCTGCCAGCAGTTGCTCATGACATAGGGCTGGTCACCTACAAGGGAAGCTTTACAGGATTCACCACTGACTTTGTCTCTTTCGGCAGATTCACCACTGAAAGGGGTACGTTTGACACAGACCTCTCGCTTAAGCCTGACGGGCGAAACGCCTTCGGATTCAGGGGTTCTCTCAGAACCAGTGCTGTTGATCTCGGGTACATGACAAAAAAGAGTGAGATGTTCGGCGGGCTGTGGATGCATGCAGAGGTTGACGGAACAATGAAGTCATTCCGCCATCTCTCGGCAAACATCAACGGGGTGATAGACAGTGTAGAGATAAACAAATACCTATACAGGAACATCACTGTATCAGGGACCTATGCAAACAAGATCTGGGATGGCAGTGTTGAGGTGAATGAGCCAAATATCAGGATGAGCCTTCTCGGCAGGTTTGATCTTGAAAAGAGCAAGCCGGAGTTTGATTTCACCATGAACCTTGCCAGTGCAGACCTGCACACTCTGAACCTTGTGACGAAAGATTCCATCTTCAGGGCCACGGCGCTTCTCACTGCCAATTTCAGGGGCAACTCAATGGAAAACCTGGAAGGAGACCTGAGGCTTATCAACTCGACTCTTGAGAACTCAAACGGGAAGCTCAACATATATGATTTCCTTGTCAGTTCCGAAATCGTCGGCGGTGTGCCTTTCCTGAAGCTCAGGTCAGATTTTGCCGATGCTGATGTGAGGGGAAAATACTCCGTTGATGCCATAAAAAGGAGCGTCGCAGAGATCAAGGCAGACCTTTTCCCTTCGAGGTTCAGTAAACCTGTAGCCAGAAAGGGTGAGTCAACATCCGAGGCGATGTTCTCCCTGGATACCAGGATCAAGAGGATTGACAGACTGAATGAGTTTTTCGGGACTGGCCTCAGTATCTCGGAAGGAACGCTTATCACTGGTCACTTCTGGTCAGACCGTCCGGAGGTCATTGCCGGGATTGAGGCAGATGCGGTAACATACCTGGGTGTACGAATGGGCCGTCTGAACATGACAGGTTCGTTACAAAATGGCAGCATGAAGCTGGACCTGGCAGCAGATACAGTGACGCTGCCTGACAATTCGGAGCTGGGAAATTTCGCCCTGGGTGCCATAAGCAGCAATGACACAATTGACCTGGGCATGAACTGGGATAATCATGACAACGGGCGTACCCTGGGAGAGATCAGAGTCAGGGGATTCTTCGGTCACAGTGCCGGCAACCTGCCATCACTGACGGTTGCCGTGCTTCCTGCCAGTCTGACTGTCAACAGCTCACAGTGGAATATCACTCCTGCCAGGATCGTAATTGATTCTGTCAGCGCCTATTTCGACAATATACTTGTAAGCAGCAGGACAAAATATTTCAGTCTGGGAGGCAGGCTCTCGAAAGACCCCGATGAGAAGCTGACCCTGACGTTCGAGGGACTTAACATGTCATATCTGAACAACCTCCTCCAGGGGAAGCAGGACACAAAGAAACCTGCCCAGATGAAGTTTGAAGGGACTATGAGCGGCAATCTCACCCTGTCAGATGTTTACAATAATCTACTTTTTGAAAGCAGCATAAATATCACTGACTTCAGGCTGAACGACAACAACTATGGCCTTATGACCATTATCAGCGAATGGGATCCGGGAAGAAAGGTGGCGGTAATCAATATGGGCAATGACTTTGCCGGGAAGAAGCTCATTGATGTCAGCGGAACCTATTCGCCCACGGCACGTGTAATTGACATTTCTGCTTCGGCATCTGATCTGCCGCTTGATGTTCTCAATCCGTTTCTCAGCTCTTTTGCTTCGGATATCAGGGGTTTCGGAACGGGAACCATCAGGCTGAATGGAAAGTTGCGGCAACTGGAGATGACCGGAGCAGTAATGGCGCATGATGCCTCAATGAAGATCGATTTTCTTCAGACCCGATACAGTTTCTCTGACAGCGTAAGGTTTTCGCCTGCAGGCATCATCCTGAGGAATATCAATATTTATGATACACAGAAAAATCAGGGCATGATCAACGGTATGATCACGCACCGTGCATTCAGGAATTTTGGTGTGAGCCTTGACATAAATATGGACAAAATGCTGGTTCTCAACACCAGGCCAAAGGACAATGACAGTTTTTACGGCACCGCATATGCTTCAGGTTATGCAGGGATAAGGGGTAATGATGAGAAGCTGGTTTTCAATATCTCGGCCCGGACGGCTCCGGACACTGAATTCTTTGTGCCGCTGAACTCATCGGCCAAAGTAAGTGACTATCCCTTCATTGAGTTTTTGAAACCTGCCGGGGAGACCGGTAAGCAGGAGCAGGCTGACAGGCATGGCAGTTTTGTGAGGCAGGAAGAGGGAAGCAAGATCGAGCTGAACTTCGACCTTGACGTATCGCCTGAAGCCGAGGTGCAGCTTATCCTTGACGAAACATCCGGAGGTGTCATCAGGGGAAAAGGTGAAGGCAAGCTGAACATCTCACTGAACTCAAGGGGTGACATACGTATGGCCGGAGACTATGTGATAAGTGAAGGAGATTACCTCTTCACTCTTGGAAATATACTCAACAAGAGGTTTGCAGTGGAAAAGGGAGGGACAGTCTCGTGGAACGGGGCCATTGAAGATGCCAGCCTGGATATCAGGGCCCTGTACAAGACCAAGGCATCACTCTCGGAGATATTCGGGGAGGAGGAATTCACCGAGCTTAAGGCCAAGATGCCGGTCGAATGCGTTCTCAGTCTCTCGGGAAGGCTCCTGAATCCGGGAATCAGCTTTGACATCAGTCTACCTACCGCTGACGAGCGCACCCGTGAGCTGCTGAGACTGGCCATTGACACAGAGGAGGAGCTCAGGCGCCAGTTTCTTTACCTGCTGGTAATGAACAGCTTTTGCCCTGATCCTTCACTTTACAATTCAGGCGCTGCCACAGGCACACCGTTGGCTCAGGGGGGATATGCCGCATCACCAATTGCAGGTGGCGTCACAACCACTACCGAGATGCTTTCCAACCAGGTCAGCAACTGGCTGTCACAGATAAGCAATGATTTTGACATAGGCTTCAGCTACAGACCCGGGAGCGAGCTCACCGACCAGGAGGTGGAGCTGGCTCTCTCAACGCAGTTGCTGAATGACAAGGTTACCGTCAACGGGAACGTAGACGTGCGGGGAAACCAGTCAAACACCTACACCAAGAATATTACCGGCGAGTTCACGGTGGAGGTCAGACTTACCGATATGCTCAGGTTCAAGGTATTCAATCGTTCGAATCACAACCTCTATTACCAGGTTCATCCTTACACCCAGGGGGTGGGACTTTTTTTCAGACGCGATTTCAGCACGCTGAAAGACCTTTTCATCAGACCGGATGAGAAGAAGAAAAAGGTCAATGGTGACGGGGAGTCAGGGAAGGATTAATATTTCAACAATGAACCCGTTTTATCAACAACAGGATACTTACAGGGGATGAACTCCGTTTTTTACTATATTCGCGCGATGATACGCCAAAGCAAGTCAAACTGTTAACATCTTAAACCAAGAAAAATGATATCAGCAGCTATTTTATTACAGGGAACACCAGTCACTGAAGCCACTGAAGTCACAAAAGAGGCAACAATGTCACTGGCTGATCTTTACCTGGCAGGAGGATGGGTGATGTATCTCATCACACTGCTCTCCTTTGTTGCACTTTACATTTTTATTGAGAGGTATCTGGTGATCAAGAAGGCATCAAAGAGTGATGCCAACTTCATGAACCGCATAAAGGACTACATGTATGAAGGCAAGGTTGATGCGGCGTTGCAGCTCTGCAGGAGGACCGACTCACCGCAGGCCCGGATGGTTGAGAAGGGGATCACCCGTCTCGGCAGGCCTCTGGCCGATGTGACGGTTGCCATAGAGAATGTGGGCAGGCTGGAGGTTCACAAGCTTGAGAAGAGGTTCCCGACACTGGCAACAATTGCCGGAGCCGCTCCCCTGATGGGATTCTTTGGAACGGTGATAGGTATGGTACAGGCATTCTATGAAATGTCACAGGCAGGAAGCAGCCTTGACATAAGCACCCTCAGCGGAGGTATCTATACCGCGCTCATTACCACGGTGGGGGGGCTGATACTTGGGATTCTCGCTTATTTCGGGTACAACCAGCTGGTTGTCAAGGTTGAAAATGTAGTGTTCCAGCTTGAAACAACCTCAACTGAGTTCCTCGATATCCTCAATGAACCTGTAAAAGAGTAACTGATGGCAATTACGAACAAGAATAAAGTCAGTATTCAGTTCAGCAATGCAGGCATGTCTGATATCGTGTTCCTGCTTCTGCTGTTCTTCATGCTGACCTCTACCCTGGTTCACCCGACAGCCCTGAAGCTGCTGTTGCCCAAGGGTACGACCCAGTCCTCAGCCCGTCCGATGACCACAGTATCAATTACAAAGGATCTTCAGTATTACATTGAAGATCAGCCCATCGATCTTGAATTCCTGGAGTCTGCATTGAGGTCGAGGGTTCAGGACAGTCCCGAGATATACATTTCGGTGCATGCTGACAGGAGTGTTCCTATAGAGTATGTAGTCAACGTGATGAACATAGCCGCAAAAAACCAGTTCAAGCTAATTCTTGCCACTACTCCGAAATAATACAAGTGAGCCTCTTACAAAGGAGAGGAAGCAGGGCTTGATCTTCAGCGCCCTGACTCACCTTCTTCTTGCCATTCTCATCATTTTCGTCACATTCCGGGTGAGGATACCTGATCCGGTTGAGGAGGGTCTTCTTGTCAACTTTGGATTTGATGAGACAGGTGAAGGATTGTTTGAACCGGCACCGGAGCCTGTATCTCCTCCCCCTCCGCCTGAATCTGCAGGGGAGCAGGGAGGTGAGGAAGCGCTTTTGACACAGGATTTCGAGGAGGCTGTGGAAGTAGAAAAAAAAGAGCCCGGTCCTGAGGAGATCAAACGGCTGGCTGAGGCGCGTGAGGCAGAGATAAAAAGGCAACTGGAGGCTGAGGCCAGGGCTGAGGCTGAGCGGAAGCGCCTGGAACAGGAGGAGGCCGAGAGACGGAAGCGGGAGGAGGAGCAGCGCCGCATTGACCAGCAGAATGCCAGGGCCAGGGGCGCCTTCAGCAATGCAGGCAATGTGGGTACCTCAGGCCAGAACCAGGGTATAGCAGGCGGGCAGGGCAACCAGGGAGTTGAGTCAGGTACTCCTGATGCACCAAATTACGGGCCGGGAGGCGGGCAGGGTACAGACGGCATATCTTTTGACCTCGGGGGAAGGAAGGCACAGTCACTCATCAGACCTCCCTATGACCTGCAGAAAGAGGGAGTTGTTGTTGTTGCGATAACGGTTGACCGTTCCGGAAAGGTTACTGATGCAACGCCAGGCATCAAGGGATCGACCACACTTGAGGTGGACCTCCTCAAGCTGGCAAAGGAAGCTGCGCTGAAGACCAGGTTTGAAAGCAGCAATAATGCTCCCATCATTCAGAAAGGGACAATCACCTACGTTTTCCGTCTCAAATAGAATTCTTCTGTTTCAGAACCACCCTGCCACCAGATCATAGAGTCCGGTGAGTTCAATTGCCGAGACCATGATGCATACAAGCAGTATTACACGTACTACTTTAGGGCCCCAGCTTACTGCCACCTTCGAGCCGAGCCAGGCTCCCGCACCCTGCCCTACAGCCAGGATGATGCCATAGAGATAATAAATCTGGTTGCTGAAGACAAATACAACCAGTGATATGGCAGTCATGACAGCCACAATCAGCGATTTATGGGCGTTGGCCCTGGTCAGGCCCATGCCGGTCCCGAGCACCAGCGCCGCCAGCAGGAAAAAGCCCACCCCGGCCTGGATAAAACCGCCATATATGCCGATGATGAAAAACAACACTGGCACCCACCACCGCCGCTGCATGATCGCAGATTGAGCCTGGTCACGCAACCACTTTTCAGGCTTGTAAAGTATCACAAAGAACATGAAGACAAGCAGTCCGGCTATCAGAAGCTCCATCACTCTTTCATTGATCTTCACTGCTATCAGTGCACCCAGGAGGGCTCCGACTATGGAAGGCGCTGACATCCAGAGACTTTCTCTTACTGTATAGATATTTTGCCTTCTAAAGCTAACGCTGCTGACCAGGCTCTGGATGAAGACACCGATTCGGTTGGTGCCATTTGCAATATTGGCAGGCAGGCCGAGGAACATCAGGAGAGGCAGGGTAAGCAGTGAGCCGCCGCCGGCAAGAGTGTTGACAAAGCCTGCAAAGATGCCGGCGGCTATTACAGCCAGGTACATGTACCATTCCATATTTGCCGGAGCCTATCTTTCCAGGACGTCCTTAACTGCCATCAGAAGATTGTCAATCAGGTCAGTATCCTTTATGACGTAGTCAGCTATCCCCTTTCGTGCAAACTCGAGGACCACCTCTCCCTTCTCCTGGGCTGAAAGCATGACGACGGGAACTTCCGGAGCAATCCTGGTAATTTCGTCATAGGCTTCCATTCCATTCATGGGAGTTTCACCCTCTTTCAGGAAATAGTAGTCAAGGATGATCAGGTCAGGAATATCACCGAGTGCAGCGATGCAATCCTCGGCATAGGAAAATGCCCTCACAGAATAACCATTGCCTTCCAGCCTGCCTGAGACCAGGCTGGTAACGACAGGATCATCATCAACCACATATATAAGGATGTCAGTCCGGGCGCCAGCTTTTTCCATAACTGCAAAACTACAAAAGGAATTACA
This sequence comes from Bacteroidales bacterium, assembly GCA_009881065.1. Classification (GTDB taxonomy): domain Bacteria; phylum Bacteroidota; class Bacteroidia; order Bacteroidales; family VadinHA17; genus SR-FBR-E99. Next base: position 32,371 of record WXFE01000039.1, read on the forward strand.
AATTTACTAGTATGCAAAAAGAGGGAGGTCTTTCATCATTTTCACCACCTTTGCTCCCACTGATGCTATCACTGATTCATTTTCAATGTTAACCAGTACCTCATCAATGAGCTGAACGATGGTTCCCATGTCACCCTCCTTCAGTCCGCGGGTTGTGATGGCAGGGGTACCTACCCTTATTCCTGAGGTAAGGAACGGCGAGCGGGAGTCGAACGGCACCATGTTTTTATTGAGCGTGATGTGTGCCCTTGTCAGGGTATTTTCAACCTTCCTGCCTGAAATTTCCGGGAAGCGTGTTCTCAGGTCGATCAGCATCGAATGGTTGTCTGTTCCGCCCGAGATCACCTTGTAACCCAGGGCGATGAATGCTTCGGCCATCACTGCGGCATTTTTCTTCACCTGCTGCTGGTAGGTCCGGAACTCAGGTTTAAGCGCTTCTCCGAATGAGACGGCTTTGGCTGCGATAACATGCTCCAGTGGTCCGCCCTGTATTCCGGGGAACACGGCTGAGTTAAACATTGCCGACATCATTTTGATCTCGCCCTTGGGAGTGGTCACGCCCCATGGGTTGGGGAAGTCGGTTCCCATGAGGATAATTCCTCCGCGTGGCCCCCTGAGGGTTTTATGTGTTGTTGAGGTAACAACATGTGCATGGCGAAGCGGGTTATCGAGCAATCCTGCTGCTATAAGGCCGGCAGGGTGCGCCATGTCAATCATGAGCATAGCCCCGACCTTGTCGGCAATAGCGCGCATCCTTGCATAGTCCCATTCCCTGGAGTATGCAGAAGCACCGCCCACTATCAGTTTTGGTTTTTCGCGGAGGGCAATCTCCTCCATCATATCATAGTCAACACGGCCGGTCTCCTCCTTCACCCCGTAAGCGACCGGATTATACAGTATGCCTGATGAGTTAACCGGAGACCCGTGCGAGAGGTGACCTCCATGTGCCAGATTCAATCCCAGGAAGGTATCACCCGGTTTGAGTATTGTCAGGAAGACAGCCATGTTTGCCTGGGCCCCTGAGTGAGGCTGTACGTTTGCATATTCTGCATTGAAGAGTTTCTTCAGCCTGTCAATTGCAAGCTGTTCAACCTCATCAACAACCTCACACCCGCCGTAATACCTTGCCCTGGGGTAACCTTCCGCGTACTTGTTGGTAAGCACGGACCCCATTGCCTCAAGCACCTGCGGGCTGACGAAGTTTTCCGATGCGATGAGTTCAAGACCTTCAGTCTGACGTCTGCGTTCGCGGTCGATCAGTTCAAATATTACGCTGTCTCTTTCCATGATTAAGAATCTTTGTTCGGTTGATAAATACCAGTTTTCTCGAGCCGGTGAACCCCGGAAATCTGCGTGCAAATATACATTATATAATCAAATTTTTTCATGACCCCCTGATGGCATTGAAGCACGCCGGGGACAGGATATTGACAAACCGGATTATTCTGCTGAGAACTGCCTGAGCAGTTCGCGGTATGCGGAAAAGATTCTTGACTTGGAGATAAATCCCACGTACCGGCCCTGGTCAAGCACAGGGAGGTTCCAGGCTCCGGTGCGTTCAAAGGCGTCAAGGACTGCATCACCTCTCTCACTGATATCAATATATGAAGGTGGTATGGCCATCAGTTCTCTTACGGTTAGTTTATCATAGAGTTCGGGGTTGAACATTTTGTCACGGACGTCATCAAGCAGCACAACTCCCTCCAGGATATTGAACTCATCCACCACAGGGAAGAGGTTCCGGTTTGATTTTGAGATTTGCTTCACAAGATCTCTCAGGGTGCCGT
>WXFE01000040.1 GCA_009881065.1 Bacteroidales bacterium
ACCAGTTCACTCCCGCAAACCATGCATCCTGAGACGAAATAGTTTGCACTCCGCGTATTCATGTTATTCGTCTTTTAGTTGCATTTCAAGATCGTCAGATTTCATCGAACCCTCCAAGTCTTCAGCATGTTACTTGCCCTCCAGTTGTAATTCAACTTCGCCTGATTTTATCGAACCCTCCAAGTCTTCAGCAGGTTATTTGTCTTCCAGTTGCAATTCAACTTCGCCTGATTTTATCGAACCCTCCAAGTCTTCAGCAGGTTACTTGTCTTCCAGTTGCATTTCAACCTCTGATATACGGCCCTTTACAATTTCTTCGGAGAGATAGACAAGACCGCATTGGGGGCATTTAGGGATCTCTGTAAAGAAGGTATGACCCAGATATGAGAAATCGGTTTTTTTCGGTACCAATTCCTTATTGCATTTAAAGCATATAAGCTTCTTCTTCTCTTCCATAGCCTTACTCCTCAATTTTCATCCGGTGACTGTAACAGTTGATCAGCTCATAACGGCCGTCATCAACCACCCGGTATTCTGCCCAGAATGTCATATTGCCAATCTGGAGATGACCGATGAATGAACCATTTTCAGGATCAAGTATCTTGTTTCCTGACTGTTCACAGGTTTCAATCAGGGTAAGGATATCCGATTCAAGTATCATGCTGGTATCAAGCTTTTCCCTGAGACCGGAGGACATTGTCAGTTTGGATTCTTTCATTTCCATATTGAAATTGTCATTTCCATACTCTTTAAGCAACACAGCCTTCAGACGCAATCTGTTTTCACGGCGTTCCGAGACTGTTGGCTGAGGCCTTTGCTCAAGGCCGAAGACCACGTCAAGGATATGCATTGTTTCCTTTCCGGCACGGGCAAAAGTGTCACGGCAGTTTGAGCAATAAGTTATATAAGGATTGGTGTTTCTGCTTATAACCTTTTTTACCGTGTACTCTGCATAGGGCGGGTGTGCCACGGAGACCTGTCCTCCGTAGCTGCAGCATTCTGCAAGCCGGCCCTCCATTGGGAGTGGTTCAAGCCTGAAACCGGCCCCGGTTGCTATACTCCTGATTGTTTCCTGCAGACCATCCTCATATCTTGCCGCACAGGGATCGAAAACCGAAGCCGTTTTGTTCCCGTGGATGGAAGGGATGGCGGGGATAGCATCGCTGCGGGCAATAAGGTCATATATAAATATACCTTTCATCTCCGGCAGATGTTTCCTGAACATCAGGTTGCAGGTTGCACATGCAAATACAATGGTCGGGTTTCCAAGATCATTCCAGGCCGACCTTATTTTATTCAATACCTCTTTGTGTGCCGGAGCATTGCCTGCCCAGTCGGCCGGGGCTCCGCAACACCCAAGCAACAGTGCGGTGGAGGGGTAGTTCTTCAACAGGAAATCATAACTCCGGATTACAAGCCTGGGGTCAGAAGCTCCAATCTGGCATCCGGGGAAGAAGAGGTACTTCACCTCACCCTGTTCACTGGGTTGAAGCAGGAGAGAGGCTTCTCCTGTTGAGAACTCCATATCTCTGAGGAAGAATTCATGGAACGCCCATGGCATTTTGCCTTTTTCCCGCATTGTATAATGACTTCTCAGCAGGAACTCGCCGGTATCGATCTCTTTCGGGCATACCTCCCTGCAAAGGCCGCAGTAGTTACATGTTGAGATAAGGCGTGTTGCCAGGGTTGCTTCCCCGTCGAGGGAGCTGGGATTGATGCTGACCTCAACCTCCTCGGTAATTTTTTTCGGAAACTTTCTGAAATAGCTCAGCAGCGGCGAATAACGGACGCAGGCATCGCAGGTACATTTCAGACAACGGTTTGCCTCTGCACGGGCCTCTTCCCTTGAATACTCTTTCCCGCTTTCAGGCCTGATAGCCCCGGAGGGGATGATCTTAATTGCACTGTATGTCAGCTTTGTTTCTGTTGCCGGCGGTTCGAAATGATCCATCCGGCCGGTTTTCAGAAAACCTTCTATTACCGAAGCAGCATTGAGTCCCTGCGCTATTGCCTGCATGACATCAGCCCCCGTAACAGAGCCTCCCATGAATACCCCGTTGCGGTCTGTTGAATAATGCCCCTCAGTGGTAAGAGAGAGTCCGAAAGTATCTCCATGCATGCCTGTGGCCACATAAATTGCGTCAAAGCCAGGCACGGAGATGTCAGTCACCCTGCTGTTCAGTCTGAGGTCAAGGGTTTCATATTTGAACTGCAGCCTGATATCATCAATCAGAATATCTGCATCAGGGAGGTCATTGAGATGCCCTCCTATAAGTCCGCTCTTTTCAAACAATGTGACCTTGTATTTTCTGGTGGTCAGTCTCAGGGCGCATGCCATGCCTGCGGGGCCGGCTCCTATAACAGCTATCCGGGCTGACTTGGGAGGCATATTGTACTGATCCGGCTCCCTGTTGCGGGCAAAATTCATTGATGCTGCTTCAAGCAACCTCATTGAAACAGACCCTCCCTTTTCCTTCAGCGCGCAGACATCCCTGCAGGGTTCAGGGCAGAGCACGGATACAATGCCGGGAAACCCGACGGTGTTCTGGTAGGTCTTATAGGCGGCATTGTACCTGCCCTGTTGCAACTTCCCAATAAAATCACGCACATCGAGGTTAAAAGGGCACTTCACCGTACAGAATGCCTTTTCATCCTGCAAACAATCCCTGACAAGTTCGTGTAAGAATGCCATTTTCCCGTGGGGGCAACATGATTACCCCATAAACTTACTATAAAATCAATAATGAATATAACTTTCTTTCCGGCCGGGGTTCCCTGCCTTGCGAAAATGGAGAGAAGCCCCGCGAAAGGGGGCTTCTCCGGTATTGGTATAACATAATCAGAAGAATCTTTCTCCTGCTCCGCCTATGGGTTTGAAGAAGTCATTACCGCCAAATGGAACAGGATTGGCTTTAATGTTCTCCAGTTCATCATAAAGGTCAGAGCCAAGGAAATATTTCTTCTGCGGCTCAATCTTTTCTCCGCGTGCAAGAATATCCAGACCTGCCTTGACCTTCTCCTTCGTTGCAGGCATCTCATGTACCCTGACTCCGCAGGCATTATAAATGGCGTTCAGCACAGCAACGTGGCCTGATGCCTGGAATGCCTCAGAGGCTCCGGATGAGCCGAATGGTCCGGTCTTGTCATAATTGTCATTGTAGAGAACGATAATTTCATCAGGAATATCCTTGATATAGGGGACACCGCTTCCGGCAATGTTTGAATGCTTTTTCACATCATCATAATCTTCCGAGAGGGCAAAGCCGATGCTATGGGATATTCCTCCGAAAGCCTGGCCATTCACTGCGTCTATATTCCCTATTCTGCCAACGTCAGCAACGCAGACAAACCGTGTAACGGTGGTTTTTCCGGTTTTTGTATCCACTGCCACCTCGGCCATGTTGAGAGCATAAGTGAATGCAGGTGTCGGGTCGCCCATCCCGGTATTCGGGTCAAGGCGGCTCAGGCCCGGGGTAACGACATTTGCAAATTTGCCTTCAAACTTTGTTGGTAACCCTTCCTTAACCATTTCATCATAGGTCCGGAAAGTGCCGTCAGGCTTTCTCATCGCGTCAAGCATCTTATTAGCAGCAGCAATTGTTGCATTGCCGTTCATATAGTGTGAGCGGCTGCCGGCTGACATTCCGCTGTCAGGGCAGATTTTGGTGTCACTCTGAATAAGCTTGATCTGTTCCGGCTTGAGCTTTAATGGTTTAAGAGCCTCGAGGGTCACCATGAGTGATCCTACGTCACCTCCCTGACCGAGTTCCTGCCAAGTGTCATACTTGGTAATGGTGTTATCAGCGTTCAGTTCGAGGTGAACAGTTGCATTATCCGTTGGCCCTTCACTGACGTTGAAACCACCCCATGCAAGGCCTACACCACGACGAACCCCGGGTGTATCCTTTTCCCTGGCTTCCTTTACTGCCTTGTCATAATGAGGCTTCATAAGCTTCATCATATCCTCCATCGGATACATCCTGAATGGCCTGCTGTTGATATTGAGGTCGCCTTCACGTGCAATATTCCTCCATCTGAATTCAAACGGGTCTATTCCTGCCTTTTCTGCAAGCATATCCATGAGTGATTCACTGAGGGTATATGCCTGGGGTGAGCCGTAACTACGGTATGCTGTTCCGAAGTTATGGTTGGTGATGGCTATGCGTGTGAGACCGGCTACGTTTGGCACCTTATAGGGGAAGAAGGCAAAGCGCGAAGGCTTGGAAATGATATCATCACCTCCGAAAGTGTAGGCACCCTGGTCCATGCCATAATCATACTCAACAGCCACCAGTTTTCCATCCTTGTCACATGATGCACGGCCGTTTGAGTAGCAGGGACGGCGTTTGCCGGAGAAGTGCTGATGTTCCTCGTAACTCATTGAGAGCGCAATGGGTTTCTTTGTGATATATGCAGCTGCAGCAGCCAGGCACAGGTCACCGGCATTGGTTGACCATCCGAAACTGGCTCCTGTGGGATTCATGATTATCCTGATCTTGTCTTTTGCAACACCTACCGAGCTTCCGATACGTCCGATTGAGGAGTATACACCCTGTGACTTGCACTGGATTGCGAGCATGCCGTCCTCGTCAAAGTATGCCTGAACCGAGTCGCCTTCCACCGAGAGGTGCGGTTCACGGGTTGAGTAAAAGCTTCCTTCAACACTGTATGCCGAATTGTCAATCAGTTCCGCAACTTTTGAAGGCTCTTCCAGTCCCACACCCTTAAGCACCGGCTGCTGGGCGAAGATGTTTGGTGTTGACGGGTGAATGCGCTGGGCATCCGGCATGACCGCATCAAGATAATTCAGATATTCAGGCAGTTGTTCAATCTCAACCTTAACCTTTGCTGCTGCTTCACGGGCATGGTCTTTTGTATCAGCGCATACGAGTGCCACCACGTCACCATAACGGAATATCTTGTCTTCGCACAGGACGTGGCGGGTGGGGACGGTGAGCGTTGTGCGTTCAAAGAAATGACCCTCGGCCATGATGTTGGTTCCTCCTGCCTCCTTTATGTCTTTGGCTGTGATTATGCGTTCAACCCCAGGCATCTTCTCAGCTTCAGAGGTGTCTATACGGATGATCCTGGCATGATGTGCCACCTTCGGCTGGACCATTGCTACCTTGAGTGTTTCAGCCGGCATCTTCAGCTCCTGATCATCACCGTAATCAGCCAATCCGCATACCTTGGCCAGAGCCGTCGGACGGGTTATCGGCTTCCCGTAATATTCGCCATCTTCCTGATGACCTAATGAGAAGTCTTCAATGGTTTTTTCTCCTCTCATCACCGCGGCTGCCATCATGACAGCATCAACAATCTGGACGTACCCCGTGCAACGGCACACATTCTTGTTCTTATGAAACCACTCCCTGACCTCTTCACGGGTAGGGTTGTTGTTTTCAAGCAGCAGGGCATAAGATGATACGATAAATCCCGGGGTACAGAATCCGCACTGAACGGCTCCGGCAACAATCCATGCTGCCTGGAGAGGATGAAGATTATTCGGTTGCCCGATTCCTTCAATGGTTATTACCTTGCTGTAATCATCCAGATTGCGCATCTTTTTTGTACAGGCACGTGTCAGCTTGCCATTGAGAATTACCGAGCACGAGCCGCATACTCCCACATTGCAGCCGACCTTGGTTCCCGTAAGTCCCATCCGTCTGAGCACATCGGCAAGTGAATCCTTTTCAGGATTGCAGGCAAACATCCTGTTGGCTCCGTTGATATTGAGCCACATCTTTTTAAACTTCATAATAGACTCCTCCTTGTTCATTGGTTATTTATCTATAATTCTTCTTCAAGAAATGTTACAACTGTTTCCAGGAATTTCTGGCATCTGCTGTGAAAATGAGGAAGCATGGCCATAAGCTCAGGTCCGTTAAGCTTCCGCTGGTCAAGACCTGTAAGATCATTGCAGAGGGTTGTGCCATGTTCATTTTCGAAGAACTCAATCAGCCTCCGGGTCTTCTCACGGGCAAGTTTCTTGTTGTCAGTTTCGTCCTGGCCGGCGGCTCCGTATTTCATTTCGGGCTGACCGGCAGCTCCGGATTTCATTTCGGGCTGACCGGCAACTCCGTATTTCATGCCGATAACCATCATTGCACCGGTGAGTGCTCCGCAGGTACATCCGCAGCCACCCATCCCTCTTCCGAACGGGTAAGCCATCCTTATTGCAGTCTCTGCCGGAAAACCATATTCCTCACTGAAGACAGCAACTATGGCCTGTGAACAATTGAACCCAGACCGGAATAATTCATTTGCTTCTGCCAGATGATCTTTTAGCATATTGTTCGACCTGCAAATTAATACATAACGAAAACCATAAAAAAAGCGGCAACCAACCGCCTTGCTGTTATCCTACCCGTAAAAAACCAATTTTTGCTGAGCAGGCATAAAAGTCTTATTTACAGTATTATTATCTATAGTTACCGGCATTTATGGCAGTAGTCAATTCTCATTAATAAAAGTAGTGTTTGCCGGAGCAAAAAAGCGTGAGAAAAATCAGCTATTTGGTTTTCTTGTTTTTGAAGCAGTGGAACAGGAGAGTTAAGGTGACAGAACTCCTGACATAACATATCAGTAAAATGGTAAAAAGCTGCCTGTTTCCAATAGACAATAATCAATATAATAACTCAATACGCACATTTTCAATAGTATATATCGAGGCAAAATAGTTGCAGCCCATATATCAACCGGAGAAAAAGCCAGCTGGAATTGCGAATATGATTTTTGTTATGAAAAAAAAGGCATATCGGTCTTATGTTTGAAACCTCATTATAGAATTTTAAAGAAACAATAGTTATGGAAGAAAGAATTAATGGTACCCTGGACAAGTTGGAGATTAAGAAAATCAATAGTGGAATATGTACCGGAACCAGTTGGTTTGAGACGCATGGCCCGGTGATTATGTCAGAGGACCCGTCCACCGGTAGAGAAATAGCAGCTGTACAAAGTGCGAGTTATGATGATTATGATCTGATGATCAAAGGGGCGGAGCGTGCTTTCCTGGAGTGGCGCAGGTGCCCGGCTCCGAAGAGGGCAGAGATTGTGAGGCAGATAGGCCTCAAGCTGCGCGAGTACAAGGAAGATCTGGGCAGGCTCATCAGCATCGAAGCCGGCAAGATCCTGCAGGAAGGAATGGGTGAGGTTCAGGAGATGATTGATATATGTGATTTTGCACTTGGGCAGGCCAGGATGATGAACGGGGTGATGCTGAGGTCAGAGAGGCCTGATCACAAGATGTACGACCAGTATCATCCGCTTGGCATAGTTGGCATTGTAACATCATTCAATTTCCCGATGGCAGTGTGGGCGTGGAACACAATGCTGGCAGTGACTGGAGGCAATGTCGTGGTCTGGAAACCAAGCTCCAGGACACCTCTTACGGCTGTGGCAGTGCATAAAGTCATTAGCGGGGTCCTTTCTGAAAACGAGGTGCCTGAGGGTGTTTTTAACCTTGTAGTTGCAAAGAGCTCAGTACTTGGTGACAGGTTTATTGAAGACAGGCGTATCGCTCTCCTGTCAATTACCGGATCAACGAGGGTGGGAAGGCATGCTGCTCAGCTGGCCGGCAAGCGGTTTGGCAAGGTAATACTTGAACTGGGAGGCAACAATGCTGCATTGGTGATGCCTTCGGCAAACCTTGATCTGGCAATCCCGTCAATTGTGTTTGGTGCTGTTGGTACGGCAGGTCAGAGATGCACAACCACCAGGAGGGTTATTGTGCATGAAGCAATTTATGATAAGGTAAAGGAGAGGCTGGTCAACGCATACAGGCAACTGGAAAGCCGTATCGGAAATCCGCTGAATGAGAATACCCTGATTGGCCCGCTCATTGATTCGGCAGCCGTGGATGCGTACAAAATAGCAATCAGCAATGCATTGAGCGAAGGAGGCAAACTCGCTTACGGAAACAGCATAGTTTCCGGTCCCGGGATAGAGACAAACAACTTTGTTATGCCAACAATTATCGAGGCTCAAAACCATTTCAGAATAGTACAGGAAGAGACTTTTGCTCCGATTCTGTACCTCATTAAGGCAGGTTCTCTTGAAGAGGCAATAGCATTCAACAATGATGTGCCGCAGGGCCTCTCTTCGACTCTGTTTACAACCAGCCTGGCTGAGGCAGAACAATGGCTGGCAGAAGGCGGATCAGACTGCGGTATGGCAAATGTCAACCTGAGCACATCCGGCGCCGAAATTGGCGGGGCCTTTGGAGGAGAGAAAGATACCGGCGGAGGGCGCGAATCGGGTTCTGATGCGTGGAAGCTGTACATGCGCCGGCAGACTGTCAATGTAAACTACGGTAACGAGATGCCTCTGGCCCAGGGGATTCGTTTTGAGCTTTAATGTGACTGGAGATATAAAACACTTTATACCATGACTGCACAGCAAGACCTGACCGGACCTGTTTTGTCGGTTCGCGGGAGATTCTGGATAAACATTGAAGGAGTTTCCCGGCTGGGAAAAGGGAAGATAGAGCTTCTTGAGAAGATAAGGGATGCAGGCACACTGCTCAAAGCTGCCGCCGAGCTTAATATTCCTTACCGGCAGGCATGGAGCAAAGTGCAGAGCATGAATAAGCTTCAGGATTATCCGGTGGTTGTTCTCAGACATGGAGGTAAGGACCGCGGAAGTGCACGGGTTACCGAATTCGGCAATAATCTCATCAATGCTTTCAGGATCATCGAGTCAAACCTGGAGAAGTTCCTTGAGGACCAGGCATCAATATTGGAATTCCCCCGGGAAGAGACTCCGGAAGATCAGGGCCGATGATACAAATGTTTAACCAGAGATGGATAAGCAAAGACGAAGCACGTAAAACCTGCCTTATAAATGAGTAACCGCAGACTCAGCGAAAAGTGGATCAAAGCCTCCATAATTGGTACGATCTGGGCAGCATCAGAGATTGTACTCGGCAGTTTTCTTCATAACCTGCGCGTTCCGTTCAGTTCAAACTTTCTTACGGGCATCGGGATCATCATAATGATCTCGACAAGCTACAAATGGAAAGAGCGGGGTTTGTTCTGGCGGGCAGGACTGATATGTGCCTTAATGAAGACCATGTCACCCAGCGCGGTCATCTTCGGCCCTATGGTGGCAATCTTCAGCCAGTCGGTAATGCTTGAACTGTTCACAAGGGTTTTCGGAAGAAATGCGGTCGGGTACCTGACAGGTGCCATATTCGCAATGACGTGGAACCTGTTCCAGAAGATAATGAACTTCATTATCTATTACGGATTCAATATCGCCAATATCTATGCTGACCTGTTAAAATATGCAGAGAGGCAGCTGAATATTGATTTTGACCTCGTCTGGTCACCCATTTTTGCCCTTGCCGCCATTTATGCCACACTGGGAGTTATTGCCGGTATAGCAGGGATGATGGTCGGTCGGCGCCTTGTAAGGGAGCCTGCGGCATACCGGCTGGGACATGCAAGGAAAAACAATAATAGACTAAGTCCTGACCGTCAGCAATTCAATTATTCAGTTTCGTGGCTGTTCTTAAATATCGTGCTGATAATAACTGCCTTTTTCCTTCTGAACTATGCCGGCTGGCCGGTCTGGAGCATTGCAATAACAGCTATCGTCATCGTCTGGATATTAAGATATAAAAGGGCGCTGCGACAGCTTTCAAGGCCCCGTATCTGGATCTTTTTTGTGATTATTACGATGGCAACTTCATTTGTTATTGGCAAGATTCAGTCTGATGACTGGATAAGAGGACTGGAGATTGGTATCCAGATGAACTTCAGGGCAATGATTGTAATCCTTGGGTTTTCTGTTATGGGAACAGAACTCTATAACCGGAAGGTAAGGGAGTTTTTTGCAAGGACAGCATTCAGACAGTTGCCGTTTGCATTGGAGATATCGATGAAGAGCCTGCCCATGACGATTGCATCAGTGCCGGAGGCAAAGGTCATTGCCCGGAGTCCGGTTTCCGTGATTTGCTCGGTAATTTCTCAGATTGAGCAGAGGCTTACGGAGGTCAAGAAGGAGCTTTCCAGGCATATCTATATCATAACCGGTGCCATCGGGGAGGGGAAAACAACCCAGGTGCGAAAACTGGTTGAACAGTTAAAGGCCGGCAATGTCAGTGTAATGGGTATTTATTCTCCAAGAATCATGGTTGATGGCCAGACGGCAGGTTATGATGTTGTGGATGTTGATTCAGGATTAAGAGTGCCGTTTTTGCGTGTTGACAGTAAGAGTGAATCAAAGAAGATAGGCCGGTACAGCATTAACCCGGCTGCAATTGAGGCCGGACTGAAATCACTTTCAGCTGCCATGGACAGCAATCCCGATGTGATAGTGGCAGATGAAATAGGAAAGATGGAGCTTGGCAATGAAGGATGGTTTGAGAAGATTGATGGAATGTTGAAGGGCTCTTCAATCCTTGTCTTTGCCGTGCGGGATTCCTTTGTTGAGGAAATTGTTAATAAGTTTGAAATGAAAGATTATTCGGTCATGCCTGTATCTGAACATCTTCACCTTGAGCTTGCCCGGGTGATAGAGGAGCGCATCTCCAGTTACCGGCCGGCACAATAATCAGCTCAGGGTGCTGATCCTTCGCTTTACCGGATGATACAGGACCGCAGTTACCGGCCGGCACAATAATCAGCTCAGGGTACTGATCCTTTGTTTTCCCCTCTGCCAGGAGGGGGCCAGTGTTGCCATAAGTTATCCTTATCCTGGGAGCATGAGCGAGTCTCTTCCTCAGCATTGATGAATTCGTCCTTCCCTCTGAACCTATTACGGGCTCAGGGGTCATTATTCTGTTCCCGGGCATGGCCGCCCCCGTCCTGCGGTATCACAGTCAGCCGCTCAGGGGTCATCTGTCTGTTCTCAATAACTGACTTTAAAACAATGAATCATAATCTTTTAATGTTACAAAATTTTTGTATTTTCCTTGCGTTAACAAATAAGGCAATACTGTGAAAACAATAAACCGGGGCAAATGAAAAAGAACAGAATCATAAATGGACTGCTGATTTCCGCTTTTTTCTTTTCAGTGACACTTGCATCTGCCCAGACTAGGATGCCTGATGAACTTAACACCGCAGCGATCAGGGAACAGATTGAGTATGTGGAGGATCATACCAGGATTTATGATAACTTCCGGGCCATAAGAGAAGACATTTTCCAGAAGCTCAACAAGAATATCCTTGATTCACTTACAGCCGTGAAAAACAAGGTGGCAGAACTGAAGGGCGATACTGCAAATCTGATTAGCCGTACCGATTCGCTCAACGTTTTGCTGACATCAACCAGGAGCCAGCTTGAGGAAGTTACCGCCACAAAAAACAAGATCAGGGTATTCGGCATGGAGATAAACAAAACAACCTACAACACCATCATGTGGATACTGGTGGGCGGATTGATACTGCTCATGGTGCTGGGCTTCCTGGTCTTTAAAAGGAACCTTGTTGTTCTCCTCCGTACCGAGAAAGACCTGAAGGAGCTCAAGGAGGAATTTGCCACCTACAGACAAACGTCAAGAATAGCCCGCGAGAAAGTGGAGATGGACCTCTTCCGCGCAAACCAGAAGCTCAAAGGGCTGGTCTGACAGTATCGTTTTCCGGTGTTCAGGGGCTGATCTGACAGCATCGTTTTTCACTATTCAGGGGCTGCCCTGACAGTCTGGTTTTCCGGTATTCTGCCGGGGCATGGCTTCCCTGAGGGGTATGGAACTGCCGGGACTCCTCCCGGGCCATCTTGTTTTCAGCATCGAGACATAGAGTTCATGAGGCTTGTGACATTGTCACGGTTGCTTTCTGTCATATCCGGGAAGCTGGAGATATGATCTAATACATCATGAAAGCGCACGGTGGTTTTCACAGAAGAGGCTTTTGCGAAGGCTGACCAGATTGCTGCGAAGGTAAGTGGACAAGTCAGGGGACAGTTGCACAACTACCGGCAAATACTTTACTTTGGGCAATTTTTTATCTGTACCGCTTTATGTTAAACAAAATCAGGAAAAGAGACACAATGAGAAAAACAATACTGACATGCCTTATCATTATGGGTTCTGCATCTGCTTTCGGCCAGGTGGTTGCCGACACACTCAGAAAAGACGCCCTTAAAGTTTTCATGGAGGCATCTGATTATATCCGCAAGGAAATTCCCTGGGTCAATTATGTACGGGATATAAAGGACGCCGGGTTATATATTATTTCAACTTCTCAGAATACCGGTTCGGGGGGAGTGGAGTATACCTATTTTTTCATAGGGCAGAAGGAAAATGAGGGAATGCGTGACACACTCAGGTTTACTTCGAGTCCTGACGAGACTGCTGAAATCATCAGAGAGAACGAGGTCAAAACATTGAAAATGGGCCTTGTCCGCTATATAGCCAAAACACCATTGTCGAAATATATGTCGATCGGTTTCAGTGAGCCGCTTTCTGAAACCGTAAGCACTGACAAATGGAACAGCTGGGTTTTTAAAACCTCACTTTCAGGTTATGCTTCAGGAGAGAAGTCATACCGGTCATCATACCTTAACGGCAGTTTCTCAGCCAACAGAGTGACTGAAAAGCTGAAGTCAAGTGTCTCTCTAAAGTACAGCTACTCTGCAAACAAATACGATGTGAATGATGAAGTGATCAGCAGTGAATATAATTCAAAAGGCTTAAGCGGACTCCTGGTGGGCAGCCTTACTGATCACTGGTCAGTAGGAGGCAGCATGTATGCCGGCGCATCAAAATACAATAATACGGATCTTTCCCTGAACATACAGCCGGGGATAGAATACAATGTTTTTCCATATTCGGAATCAACGCGCCGCCAATTGAGGCTTACCTACAAGGCAGGATTCAGTTATGAGAATTATATTGACACCACTATCTACAACAAGGTAAAGGAAAACCTCCTCTCTCATTCCCTCACGATAAGCTATGAGGTTATCCAGAAATGGGGATCTGCAGATGTGTCTCTCGATTACAGCAATTACCTGCATGACTGGTCAAAAAACAACCTCTCTCTCAATGCTTTCCTTAACCTTAGAATAACGAAGGGACTCTCCCTTAATTTCGGAGGTGGCGGAGCACTTGTTCATGACCAGCTGGGTCTTGTAAAAGGAGGAGCCACACAACAGGAGGTTCTGCTCAGGTTAAGAGAACTGGAGACCCAGTTCGAGTATTTTACCACTTTCGGGTTGACATACACTTTCGGCTCCATCTACAATAATGTTGTAAATCCCCGGTTCGGGAACACCGGAGGAAGCGGAGGGATGACTATCATAATGCACTGATCAGCCTTTAGTTCTGTACCTAAGGCTGACCGGAAACATGCCTTCCCGGGTCAGCCTGGCGGGTTCGTTCGGAGAGGCTGAATTATCTGCCTGCGGGGTGCACATTGTCAGTCCGGCAGTCAGAATGATGGCAGAGAAGTGCAGAATACGGTTCATGACAGGTTCCTTATGATACCCAAAAAGAAGTAAAATGGACTGTTGCAGCATCTTTCGCGGGTTCCCTCAGGGGAAGAATGTGAATAAATGTTAAAAGAGGCCGGTTATGAAGAGGATAATCTGTAAATTAGCTGAATATAATTCAATCAGTTAACCCAATCTCCAAAATCATGAAGAACTTATTGAAAGCATCTTTGATCTTGTTGTTTGTCATAGCAGTCTCCTGTCAGAGGAAGGCAGCTGATGAACTATCACTTCCGTTCGAAAAATACGAACTGGAAAATGGTCTGAATGTAATTCTGCACCAGGATCACTCAGATCCCATTGTTTCAGTGGCAATTTACTATCATGTAGGTTCCAGCCGTGAGGTTCCGGGCCGTACCGGTTTTGCGCACCTGTTTGAGCATATGATGTTCCAGCAGAGTGAAAATGTTCCGGAAGATCAGTATTTCAGTTTTATTCAGTCTGCCGGTGGAACACTGAACGGATCAACCAACCAGGATCGCACCAATTATTTTGAAACCGTGCCTAAAAATGCCCTGGAAATGGTGCTCTGGATGGAGTCTGACCGCATGGGATACCTGACAAACACCATTACACAGCAGGCTTTTGCCATTCAGCAGAACGTGGTTCAAAATGAGAAACGCCAGAACTATGACAACAGGCCTTATGGTCATTCGTCAACGGTAATGGCTAAAGCGTTGTTTCCTGAAGGTCATCCCTACAGCTGGACGACCATCGGCGAGATGAAGGATCTTTTCAACGCCACAGTTGATGATGTGAAGGAGTTTCACGCGCGTTTTTATGTACCGAACAATGCAACCCTTTCAATTGCAGGCGATTTTGATGCCGCTGAAGTTAAAGCATTGGTTCAGAAGTATTTTGGCGAGATCCCGGCTGGGGCCGATGTGGAAAAAATGTCTCCCATGCCAGTAACCCTTGCTGAGACGAAAAAACTATATCACGAAGACAACTTCGCCAATACTGCACAATACACGATGGCTTTTCCAACAGTTGAGATGTACAATCCCGACTCCTATGCACTGACCATTCTGAGTAATATACTTGCCGGTGGTAAAAAGTCACCGATGTACAATGTTCTCGTTAAGGAGAAGATGCTTACCTCCGGTGTGAGTGCCTATAACCAGGCACAGTTGCTTGCCGGCACTTTCCGCATATCAGTCAACGCCAATCCCGGTGTTTCTCTTGCGGATATCGAAAATGCCATCTTTGAATCCTTTGAACGCTTTGAAGCCGAGGGATTTACCGAGAAGGACCTGGAAAAAGTCAAGGCAGGTCAGGAGACCTATTTTTACAACAGGATCAGCAGCGTTGACGGTAAATCGAAACAACTTGCCGAATACAATATGTATGCCGGTGACCCCGGTTATTACAAGAAAGATATGGAAGCCATGATGGCAGTCACCATTGACGATGTGAAGAGGGTATATGAAAAATATATCAAGGGGAAAAACTTTGTTGCCACCAGTTTTGTCCCGAAGGGGAAGGTTGACCTTGCAGCGGAAGGTTCAGTCGATGCCGGCATTGTGGAGGAGAACATACTGACTGCCACAGAGGTAAAGGTGGAAACCGGTGTTGCCGAAGAGATTAAGAAGACCCCGACTTCTTTTGACCGTTCGGTTAAGCCACCGCTCGGCCCTGATGTATCTGTTACTATTCCGGCAGTATGGAAGTCATCATTGGAGAACGGCATGAAACTTTACGGTATACAGCACACGGAAGTACCTCTTGTACAGTACGAAATTGTCATCGAGGGAGGTCACATGCTTGATGATATAAGTGCTCCGGGTGTTGCCAGCATGCTGGCAACCATGCTCAATGAGGGTACCAGGAACAAAACCCCTGAGGAGCTTGAGGAAGAGATTGATCTCCTGGGAGCCAGCATCCGGATCGGAGGAGGCAGTGAAAATATTACCGTGAGCGTAAACACACTTGCCCGCAATTTTGAAAAGACCCTTGCCATTGTTGAGGAGATGTTGCTACAGCCCCGGTGGGACGCTACCGCCTTTGAACTGGCCAAAACCCGCACTCTCAACAGCCTCAGGAGGAGCTCTATTGATCCTACATATCTGGGCTCAAACGCCCTCAAGAATCTGATCATGGGTGAGAATAACATTTACGCCACCGATGTGTCAGGCACTACAGAGAGCGTACAGGCGATGACCATGGATCAGCTCAAGGCATTCTATGAGAAGAATCTCTCTCCTTCAATCTCGCGCTTCCTGGTTGTGGGAGCCGTTGACCAGCCAAGGGTTGAGAAAGCGCTTGCATCGCTGAACGCCAACTGGGCTGCCAAAGAGGTTCAGATGCCTGAGGTCTTGCCCGCACAGACACCTGAAAAGTCCGGCGTCTGGTTCGTGAACATTCCTGATGCAAAACAGTCAAATATTTATATCGGAGCGCCTATTATACCAAGGGGTCATCCTGACTACTACCCTTTATATGTTGCAAACTACAAGCTCGGAGGTTCATTCAGCGGTTACGTCAACCTGGTCCTCAGGGAGGAAAAGGGTTACACCTACGGAGCCAGAACCAATCTCATCGCAATGAAGAATTATGGTTATTTCAGTACCACCGCAGCAGTAAGATCAACTGCAACCCTTGAATCAGTGGAGATTTTCAGGGACCTGATGGCGCGTTACCGCGAAGGTGTCTCACAGGAGGATGTTGACTTCACGAAGGATGCCCTTCTCAAGGGGAATGC
>WXFE01000041.1 GCA_009881065.1 Bacteroidales bacterium
GTGATATTCATTCTTTTCGGAATTTACATGCCGAAACTCCTCACTCCTGACTATAAGGTAGTTGAAGAGACGACAACTGATTCAGACGGCAATACCGTCACGAAGAAAAAAATAGTTTTCTGACAAACAAGTAATCTAACCGCTATATTGCGGGACCGAAAAAACAAACAGTTGTCCGGCCGTGAAGAAGCTTGAAGACATGTTGCTCACTGGTAACCCGGTATTATACGAGAAAAGTGAACCGGTCCTCAGGGAAGAACTACCTCTGGTTGCCACTACTTCTACAGCAACTGTAATAGGTGCCACCGGACTGATCGGCGGTCACCTGGCAGAGCTCCTGGCAAAAGAGAGTCGTTATGCGAAGGTGCGGCTTATAACCAGGAGAATGCCTGAAAACATCCCGCCGGGTGCTGAGGTGTTTGTCATCGACTTTAATGATCCGGTTGCATTCGGCTCTGCTGTGGCCGGCAGTCATGCAGTCTTCTGTGCTGTTGGCACCACACGGAAGAAGGTAAAGGGTAACATGGATGCCTACCGGAAGGTTGACCATGACATTCCCGTGAACGCGGCCCGTCATTCTCTGGAAGCCGGCTGCCGGCACTTTGCGCTTGTCTCCTCAGTAGGGGCATCGGCAAAGAGCAGCAACTTCTATCTGAGGTTCAAGGGTGAGGTTGAGGAGGCCGTTGCGCTGATGGGCATCCCCTCCGTTTCCGTTTTCCGGCCCTCACTGCTTATGGGCAAGCGGAATGAGTTCCGCCTGGCGGAAGAGATCTCGAAGATTTTTACTCCTCTGCTCTCTTTTCTCTTCCCGGCGAAGTACAAACCCATAAAAGGCCTTAACGTGGCACAGGCCATGATTGCTGCCGCGAGTATCGAAGAACCTGGCTTCAGGGTATATCACTTCAATGAGATGAAAGCTCTCATAAAAGGCAGTAAAGCCTGACAGGATTCATTACCTGAAAAAGCAGACAAGCGTATGAAAGTAAATATCAGAAGAGCAAACGAAGAGGATTTTCCTGCAATCCTGGCCCTGATAAATGAACTGGCAGAGTATGAGCGGGCTCCTGAAGCCGTTACCAACACGGTGGAGCAGATGGGCCGGGAGAGGGATTACTTCCGCTGTTTCGTGGCGGAGAGTGCAGATCACGGCATAGTGGGGATGGCCCTGTATTTCTTTGCCTATTTCACCTGGGTGGGAAAATCGCTCTACCTCGAGGATATCATTATCAGCAAGCAATTCCGGAAACGGGGAATCGGTGAAGCTCTGATGAAGCGGGTGATGCGGGAGGCCTGGGAAGAGAACTGCAAGCGTGTGCGATGGCAGGTGCTCGACTGGAATGAGCCGGCTATCAGTTTCTACCGGAAAAGTGGTGCGGAGATCAACAACGAATGGCTTAACTGCACCTTTGACGAAAAGGGGATCGCGCTCTTCAATGAGCTGAATTCCTGAATGAAAAGTGATATGAGACTTACTGTAAACAGATACGCCGGACCGATGAGAAAAAGCATCGGCAGAACCCTGAGGGTCACGATGCTAATAACAGTAGCATTCATCATTAAAGTCCTGAATAGCTGTATTCATCCTGTCCGGGATTTTGATTGCAGTTTCAACAGGATTACCATCAGGAACCTTGATAATTCCGGCATCTATGCCCCGGAGACCGACAGGGATATCATGTACACCTCAGCAGTGGCTATCATATTTGCTGCTGTGATCCACCCTGTTCAGAGAGTAAATCATTCATTCAATACTTGTTAAGCAAAAAATGTTAATCTGAATCCGGCAATAAACCATGCTGGAATTCACAGAAATCCCGTAGCCGGCGCTACGGGATTTTTTGTTTCACCCTGAACCGGATATGAATAATTATTGTACTTTAACCGATCAGAGCAGACCAGCTGTCGCAGGCATCCCCGGGTGCA
This sequence comes from Bacteroidales bacterium, assembly GCA_009881065.1. Lineage (GTDB taxonomy): Bacteria > Bacteroidota > Bacteroidia > Bacteroidales > VadinHA17 > SR-FBR-E99. Next base: position 1,924 of record WXFE01000041.1, read on the forward strand.
GCCGGTCTGGCATGAGTTTACTGATTTTATGGAACTTAAAACAGCCCATACGAAACAGCTCTATTCATATCTTTCTCTGCGAAAGGCGGTGGGCTGGACAGGTATCTTTCTTTCGTTCGGTGTCTCGTGTCTGACCAGGGGAGGCACCCTTTACCCGGATAAACCTACAAAAAAACACATTATGGAAAACGAAGAAAAACTGATAAGGGTATTCACCGGCCCGGAACCCACTACCCTCCTGCTGATGGAGATGCTTGAAGAGACCGGCATAAAGAGTCTGATTAAGAATGACTCGGGGCTCGGATACCTGGGAGCCGTGCCGCCGGTCATGGATCTCTATATCCTTGAAGAAAACCTTGAGAAGGCCATTCCGCTTCTCAATGAGTTTAAGGAAAAGCATTATCCCGAAACCGACTCCTAAATCATGCCATGTATGAAAAGAGCACTTTTCCCTGCAGCCATCATCTTGTTACTGGTTGCCATCTCATGCAACAATTCAACTCAAACATCTGATATGATTATAACCAATGCGAGGATCTGGACGGGGAACGCGGATCAGCCGTTTGCGGAGGCCATGGCGGTCTCCGGTGATACCATTGTTGCCATTGGCAGCAACCGCGAAGTGATGAAGCACAGATCCGTATCCGGCACACTCATTGACCTCGGCGGCATGTTTGTTGTCCCGGGATTCATTGACACGCACGTTCACCTGCTGCAGGGAGGGTCCAATCTTGCCTCTGTGCAGCTCCGTGATGCCTCCACTCCGGAGGAGTTCATAAAACGAATCAGGGAGTTTGCCGCCACACAGAAGCCCGGGACCTGGATACTCGGAGGCGACTGGGACGGGATGGGTTGGGAGAGCCTTCCCGCAAGGTCATGGATTGACTCCGTAACCTCTGATCATCCGGTTTTTGTCTCGCGCCTTGACGGTCACATGGCACTGGCCAACTCTCTGGCAATGAAGATTGCCGGCATTGATCGCAAGGTAAAGGATGTCACCGGAGGGACTATAGAGAGAGACGCACGCGGCGAGCTGACCGGCATTTTCAAGGACAATGCCATGGATCTGATCTCCGTCAAAATCCCGGAGCAGTCGGCCGAAGAGGCAGACCTGGCACTGGTTGCCGCCATGAAGTACCTGGCCTCCAACGGGGTCACTTCGGTGCATGCCCTTGACGCAGCAGCCTATGCTGACGGCCTTGACCGCGTTCGCGCAAGCGGCAGACAGATAACACGCATCTACTACCTGCAGACGATAAGTCGCTGGGCGGATATGAAGGAACAGGTTGAGCGTGCCGGGCGTGGCGACAGGTGGTTAAGCACCGGTGGTGTGAAGGGGTTTGTTGACGGCTCACTCGGATCACATACGGCAGCCTTCCTCGAACCGTACACCGATCTACCGACTGACACCGGACTTTTCGTTAACAGTGAGCAAGACCTTTACACGTGGGTTTCAGCTGCTGACAAGGCAGGTTTGCAGGTGGCAATCCACGCGATCGGCGACCGCGCAATAAACACCCTTTTGAATATTTACGAGCGTGTTGCCGCTGAGAACGGTGACCGTGACAGGCGGTTCAGGATTGAGCACTCACAGCACATTGCTCCTGCTGATATTGAGCGTTACGGGAAACTGAAGGTGATTGCAAGCATGCAGCCATATCATGCCATTGATGACGGCAGGTGGGCCGAAGAGTACATCGGGCCGGAGCGGGCCAAAACAACATATGCGTTCCGCTCGCTGCTTGACAGCGGAGCAACCCTTGCTTTCGGGAGCGACTGGTTCGTTGCGCCTGCAACGCCTCTTGAAGGGATATATGCTGCCGCAACACGCCGGACACTTGACGGTATGAACCCCGGCGGCTGGATACCTGAACAGAAGATCACCGTTGAGGAGGCGCTGAAGGCATATACCATCAATGCTGCCTATGCCTCGTTCGAGGAGGATTTCAAAGGCACACTGGAGCCGGGCAAGCTGGCCGACTTCGTGGTCCTTGACCGTGACATCACCGCCATCGACCCTGTTGAGATATATGATATGAAGGTGCAGCAGACATGGGTAGGCGGGAAAAAGGTGTTTGACCGCACTGAAGAACAGTAAGCGAATACGGAAATGATGAATAACAGACAAATTATCAGTACAGTGGCTGCAATATTGCTGATGCTGCCGGTACTGAACCATCATAACACATATGCCCAGATGAAGAGAGCCAGAGACTACGGAATAGAGATCGGTATACTGCGTACAGGAAGCAACAATGCCATAACGGATGTGCCCGGCGTAAAGGTGGGTCAGGTGACACTGTGGGAGGGCGACTCGGTAAGAACGGGAGTCACAGCCATCCTTCCCCACGAGGGAAACATTTTTCAGCAGAAGGTCCCGGCAGGTATCTTCGTGGGCAACGGGTTCGGCAAGCTGGCCGGATACACGCAGGTAGAAGAGCTGGGCAACCTGGAGACGCCGATAGTGCTGACGAACACGCTTAATGTGGCGACCGCTGTTGCTGCAGTGATTGAGTATACCCTCTCGCAGCCCGGCAATGAGCGGGTGATGAGTGTCAACGCAGTTGTCGGCGAGACCAGTGATGCCAGGATCAATGACATCCGGGGAAGGCATGTCACCATGGAGCATGTTCTGGAGGCGATCAGGAATGCGGCAGGCGGTCCTGTTGCCGAAGGTAATGTTGGCGCCGGCGCCGGAACAGTATGTTTCGGATTCAAGGGAGGGATAGGCACATCGTCGCGGGTGCTTCCCGCCGTCAGGGGAGGCTATACGGTGGGTGTGCTGGTGCAGACAAACTACGGAGGGATACTACAGATAAACGGGGTTCCTGTAGGTCAGGAGCTCGGGCGTTACAGCTTCAAAAACACCGTGAATGAATATAAGGAAGACGGGTCATGTATGATTGTAGTCATGACCGACGCGCCCCTCACCTCCAGGAATCTGAAAAGGCTGGCTTCCAGGGCTTTTGCCGGCATGATGCGGACAGGATCATCAGGCTCGAACGGCAGCGGCGATTACATAATCGCAGTATCCACGGCTGAAGAACTCCGTATCCCCTACTCTTCCGATTCGATGTACGAGCAGTGGCGCGAGATCAGAAATGATGAGATGGACCTGTTGTTTCAGGCTGCTGCGGAAGCAACCGAGGAGGCAATCATCAACTCGCTCTTTGCTGCTGAGTCCACCAGGGCCAGGAACGGCATGATCATTGAGGCGCTGCCCGTTGAGAAGACGCTGGAGATAATGCGTAAATACAACCGGCTGACGGAAAAGTGAACTATCTCCTCAGAATTGCACCGGGGGGGGGCGGTTAACCCCGGGGATAGAGTCGTTAAGCATAACATTATCCAAAAAACAAATTAAATGAGAACAGCCTTGCTCCTGTCGGTCTGCCTGCTGGCAGTTTCATGTTCAACAAAACAAACCGGAAAGACCATGTTTACATCGCTTGATTCGTTGCTTGCATCCGAATTTGCAGCCGGTGAACCCGGCGGTGCGCTCCTTGTCATGAAAGGAGACAGCATCGCATATTCAAAAAGCTTCGGCATAGCCGACATAGTGACCGGGGAAAAGATCACCGAAAACACCATATTTAATCTGGGTTCTATCTCCAAGACCTTCGTAGCCAATGGGATACTGATTCTCCAGGAAGAAGGGAAGCTCTCGGTTGATGATCCCCTGAGCAAATACTTCCCCGAGTTTAAAAGCACGGAAATAGCAGACAGGGTGACGATAATGCACCTGCTGACCCATACATCAGGACTCCCTGACAACAGGCCGGTGAGTGAGAACCCCGAGTTTTTCCTCACCGCGAAGGATTACGAGAACTGGGCTCCGGTGACGCAGGCAGAGGATCTTGTTTTTGAGCCTGGCAGCAGGTATGAATATTCCAACCCCGCTTATAATGCCCTTGCACTGATCATTGAGAAGGTCAGCGGTCAGAAGTGGCAGGATTTCATTGCTGAAAGGATTTTCAAGCCTGCCGGGATGGCTACGAGCACCATCACTGACGGACCTCACCCTGAGACAGGTGTATCGCATGCATATGAGATGGTGAACGGCGTATGGACGGAGTCTGACTATGGTGAGTTTCCCACATTCGCGGCGGCTGGTAACGGAGGTGTCTGGAGTTCGGTGACCGGGCTTGCATTGTATGAGAAGGCCATCAGAGAGAATCTCTTCCTCGGTGCGGAACTCACCAACAAGTCAAGGACAATCTGCCGGCCTGATGCATGGGCAGGAGATGAGCCACCCTTCATCGGTTACAGCTGGTTCATCGGTGAGGAGCAGATACTGGGGCAGGCCAACAAATTCGGGGTGAAGTTTGTGTATCACACCGGAGATCAGGGAGGATTCAAGGCGTTTCATTTCTCGGTCCCGGAGAAGGATCTGCTGTATGTTGGTCTGTTCAACAGGCCGCCGGAAAGTCTGAACCGTATAATAATCAAAGGACTCTCGATCCTTAAAGAGAACGATTGGCTCGACAGGTAACAGGTAATGCATATCATCACCGGCGAGGGTCATGAGCTTGAAAAACCGGTTGCGGTCATTATCTTAGCAAAAAAGAATGAATAATCAACCGTAAATCAAGCAGTGATATGAGTTATACACTTCAACCCGGCCAGAAGGCTATAGATTTCAGGCTTCCTGCCACTGACGGAAGGGAATACAGCCTGTCAGACTTTAATGATCATCCTTTCCTGGTGATTTTCTTCACATGCAACCACTGTCCGTATGTGACCGGTTCCGACGAGGTGACGAGGGCAACAGCGGAGAAATTCCGTGAAAAAGGGGTTGCTTTTATTGGCATCAACTCCAACAGTGAGCACACCTATGAGGAGGACAGCTTCCCGAACATGATTAAAAGGATGAAGGAGCACAATTTCCCGTGGAAATACCTGCATGACAGGGAGCAGACGGTAGTAAAAGATTACGGTGCGCTCAAAACGCCGCACTTCTTTGTTTTCAACCGTGACCGGGTGCTGGTTTATACCGGCAGGGCTGTTGACTCGCCAAGAGATGCCTCACGTATAACGGTCAATGACCTTGACAGGGTTCTGGAGGAGCTCACTTCGAACCGTCAGATCAGCGTACCTGTTACCAATCCCATAGGTTGCAACATCAAGTGGGAAGGGCGTGATGCCAAGTGGATGCCGCCCGAAGCGTGCGACCTGGTATGAGTACCGGGGGAGCGGCGCCGGCAAATTTACTGTAAGCGATACCGGGGGAGCACCGCCGGCAGATCAACCATAATCCGC
>WXFE01000042.1 GCA_009881065.1 Bacteroidales bacterium
TTGAACATTTTGTCACGGACGTCATCAAGCAGCACAACTCCCTCCAGGATATTGAACTCATCCACCACAGGGAAGAGGTTCCGGTTTGATTTTGAGATTTGCTTCACAAGATCTCTCAGGGTGCCGTCGGGTCTCACTGTCAGCAGGTCTTTTTCCACCTCCTTTGACCAGTCTAGCAGAGTCATAACCGCCTTGTCCTTGTTATGGGTGATCAGATCTCCGCTTAGTGCAAGCTGTTCAGTGTAAATCGAATACTTCTGGAATGATCTGGCAGTGATAAATGCTACGGTAGATGTAAGTATCAGGGGTATGAGCAGGCCATAACCTTCCGTTATCTCCGCAATGAGGAAGATGGCGGTCATGGGTGCATGAAGAACGGCCGAGAAGACTCCTGCCATGGCAGCAAGGGTGAAACTGCTTTCGATGAGCGCCAGGCCGAACAGTTGATTCAGCAGGCCGGAGAGAAAATATCCTGCTACTCCTCCGGTAAACAGTACCGGAGCCACTATGCCTCCTACTCCCCCGGCACCGTTGGTGGAGGCGGTTGCCACCACCTTGACAAGCAGCAGTCCGGCCATCAACAGCGTGAAGGACCAGAATCCGGTGGAAACAGCGCCAAAGATCTCCTTTCCGGGTGCAACACCGGTTCCGGCATTAAGGAGCGCCATCACTGTTTCGTACCCTTCACCATAGAGCGCCGGATAGAAATAGATCAGGATTCCGAGAATCGATCCGCCTACCAGCATCCTAATCCATTTGTTGCCAATCTTTTTGTAGAGTTTTTCAATTCCGATAGTTGCCCTTGTAAAGTATAATCCGACCAGGCCGCAAAAGACTCCCAGGATCAGGTAGTAAGGCAGCTCGCTCAGCATGAAGCCCTGTTTTACATGAAAGGAGAACAGCACATTGTCACCCATGAAGAAAAATGCCACGGTTGCTGCAGTCACCGATGAGATCAGAAGGGGAACTATTGATGACATCGTCAGGTCAAGCATCAGAATCTCGAGGGTGAATAGTATTCCGGCGATGGGAGCCTTGAATATTCCGGAAATAGCCCCGGCAACGCCACATCCGAGCATCAGGGTCACATTCTTGTAATTCAGCTTGAAATGGCGTGCTATGTTTGAGCCTATCGAAGCGCCTGTAAGAACGATGGGAGCCTCTACTCCAACCGAGCCGCCAAAGCCTATCGTGAGCGAGCTGGTCACTATTGACGACCAGTTGTTATGGGGTTTTATGTAGCTTTTCCGGGTAGAGATAGCATAGAGCACCCTGCTGATCCCATGTGAGATATTATCTCTGACGAGGTACTTGACAACCAGCACTGTAAGAAATATCCCTACCAGCGGATAGGCAAGCACGAGAACTCCTCCGGCACCTTTCATGACACCCTGGGTAAACAGAACGTGTGTAAAGTGAACTGCATTCTTCATCACGACGGCTGCCAGCGCACTGACGAGGCCAATCAGGAAGCTGAGAATGTAAATCAGGGTCTGCTGGTTGGTAAGGAGAGCTTTTATCTGCCCTATTTTCCTAATTAACAGGTTCTTCAAGGTTACCGGAAAAAAATGAAAAACATTAAGATACAAATATATTATAAAATGAATATCTGATGTTTATTTTGGTAAGTTTGACCTATTTTGCATATATGATCAGATTTGAAAGGCAAAAGCTTGCCAACGGGCTGAGGGTGATAGTACACCGGGATGAGAGTACTCCCATGGTGACAACCAATATTCTTTATGATGCAGGCTCAAGGGATGAGGACCCTGATTCCACAGGTTTCGCCCATCTCTTTGAACACCTGATGTTCGAGGGGACGCGGAACGTACCTCTTTTTGACGTGCCTGTTATGATGTCCGGCGGTGAGAACAATGCCTTCACCAACAATGACCTCACTAACTACTTTATAACCCTTCCTGCCACCAACCTTGAGACGGCGTTATGGCTTGAGTCAGACAGGATGCGGGGCCTCGACCTGGCAGAGGAGAGGCTTGCCAACCAGAAGAGTGTTGTCATCGAAGAGTTCAGGCAGCGCTATCTTAACCAGCCATACGGCGATCTGCTGCTGTTGCTCAGGCCCCTGGCCTATAAGGTTCATCCCTACCGGTGGCCGGCTATAGGGATGGATATCAGCCATATTGAAAAAGCTGACAGCATCTCGGCAAGAAAGTTTTATGACCGTTTTTACATCCCCTCCAATGCAATACTCAGTGTTGCAGGAAACGTTGATCCGGACAGGGCATTCAGGCTTACAGAAAAATGGTTCGGAGATATTCCGTCAGGTCTGAAGAGTGAAAGAAATCTCCCCGTGGAGCCGGAACAGAAGGAACGGCGCGAGCTGACGGTTTACAGACCTGTTCCTTCCGCTCACCTGATTATGGCCTTTCACATGGGAAGCAGGATGAGCCGTGACTTTTACATCCTTGATCTCCTTACCGATATACTTGCCGGATGTGACTCCGCGCTGTTCCCTGCCATACTCGTCAGGAAGAAGGAGCTATTCAGCGAAGCCGATATTTATCTCTCAGGCGAAGCTGATCCGGGTCTTGTCATATTCAGTGGCAGGATCAGAGACGGGATCGATATCAGGAAGGCTGAGGAAGCAGTCTGGTCAGAGCTTGACAGGTTGGCTGCTGAGCCTGTCAAGGCTGCAGACCTTGACAAGGCACGTAACAGATTTGAGTCACAGCAGCTGATGTCATACGTCAGCGTTGCCAACAAAGCATTCGGACTTGCCTGTCATGAGGTATTGGGCGATGCTGACGGCATCAACAGGGAACAGGAACAGTACATGAGTGTGACGGCAGAAGAGATAGCCTCAATTGCCGG
>WXFE01000043.1 GCA_009881065.1 Bacteroidales bacterium
AAGGGATGAGAGACAAAGAGATAAAGGGAGCCCCGAAGATTATTACTCCGTCAGCGGGAGATACCTCACTGCCGGAACCGGTGATGCTTGGCAACGGCGTGCCGGTATACCTGGCGGGCAATGGCACCGTCGATCTGCTGAGAATTGAGTTTGTTTTCCCTGCCGGCCAGGTATTGGAGGAGGTTCATCTGGCAGCCTCCACTACGAGTGCAATGCTCACCGAAGGCACCCTGCATCATGATGCAGCTACAATCAATGATCTCATTGACAGCACCGGAGCCACACTGTCACATGCTGCTGACAAGGATACAGCCGGACTGACAACTGTCACCCTGACCAGAAAGCTTAATGATGTGATGGCCCTTGCCAGTGAGGTGCTCTTCAGCCCTTCCTTTCCTGAAAATGAATTCAGAATATTAACGGACAGAAGGTTACAGGCTTTTCAGACCAGCAGGCAGAAGACCCCGGTGATTGCGAGGGAGGCTTTCTATGAAGCTCTGTGCGGTGCCGGAAGCCCTTACGGACGCATTACCACTGAGGATGATTACCGGAGACTCACGACAGGTGACCTGAGAGAGTTTCACCGGAAGCACTACAGGCCGGTGAACATGTATGTGACTGTTGCCGGGAGTGAGCCATGGAAAGCGCTGCCCGTACTGGAAAAACATTTCTCAGTCAACGGAACGGAACAATGGCAGAAGCCTCCTCTCCCATCTCCCCTGTTGGAAACTTCGGAGCCCGGAAAAATTTTCCGTGAAGTTCCCTCTTCGGTTCAGAGCACCATACGGGTGGGCTGGAAGGGTATCACCCGCAACCATCCTGACTACCAGGCCCTGCAGGTAGCCACAGTGATACTCGGCGGGTATTTCGGCTCGCGCCTGATGCGCACCATACGCGAGGAGAAGGGCTATACGTACGGCATCGGGGCAGTAGCCGGTGCTTTCCATAACATAGGCTATATCACCATCATGACCGATGTGGCAAATGCCTACAGGGATGATACTCTGCGTGAAATCAGGAAAGAGGTTGAGAAGCTCCGCACCGAAGAGGTTAGCGGGGAAGAGATGACCCTGGTCAGAAATCACATGATGGGAGGGCTTGCCCGGGCCTTCGACGGTCCGTTTTTGGTTGCCGATGCTCTCAGGAGCGTCATCGACTATGAGACAGGATCAGACTATTATACACGTTTAGCAGAAACTGTCAAAACAATTACGCCAGCCAGAATAATGGATATCTTCGATAAGTATTTCAATCCAGATGAGGCCTGGGAGATTATTGCCGGAAGCCGATGAAAAAGCAGAATTCCCTGATTAAGCTCTTCATCCTGCTGCTCCTGTGCAGTTTGTCTGCCTTGCCACTGGCAGGACAGGATGACGAACGGCCCCAGTCACCAACTCTTGACATGGTGACAGTTGACCCTGCAACCGGGTTTGCACTCCTGAAGTGGCTTCCTTCCCCTTCACCGGATGTGGGCAGTTATGTTGTCTACATCTATACTGAGGAAAGGGCTGATGCCATTGATACCATTTATTCACCATTCGTTTTTGAATATACCCACACCGCTTCAGTTGCCAGGTACAGGAGTGTGTCATACGTGGTGGCAGCCATTGACTCATCAGACAATCCGAGTCCCCTCAGCAACAGCCTCAGCACCATCTGGCTCTCAGCCGCTGAGGATCCGTGCACTGCAACCGTAACAGTCTCATGGACAGATTATGACAACCAGTTTCATCCTGGCAGCGGTTACCGGTTACATATAACAGACGGAACGGGAGGCTCGTATCCTGAGGTAGTACTGCCTCTATCCTCCACGCAGTACCTGTTCACCGGGTACGAAGCGGATACGGAATACTGTTTCCATGTAACGGCAAGTGATGGTACTGTCTCACTTTCATCGTCAAACAGGGCCTGTATCACAACCGGCAGCGAGGTTGCCCCGGAATGGGTAAGGATATATGCAATTGCAGTAGATAATGACGGCATATCATTTTCTGCCGGCTATGACCCGTCAACGGTGATGAATGATTTCAGGCTTTTTCGCCATGATCCTGTTGAAGCTGCATGGGATGAGGCTGCCTCTTCGACGGGAGTTGCCGGCAGAGTCTCATTTTTCATGGCACAGGCAGACACCACTGTTGTCAGGTTGTACAGGGTTGCAGCCATGAACAGTTGTGATCTGGCTTCAACTGTTTCAGCGCCATCCCGGAATATGGTGCCGGAAGCATCAATCAGCGGAACAGTTGTCAACCTGCGGTGGAACAGGCCCTCTGCCGGATGGAGCGGGCTGTTCAGTGTCTGGCGTGATACAGGAGATGGCATGCGTGAAGTGGTCTCATCCCTGTCTGACACACTCTGGTCGGATGATTACACCACCTTTGCTACAGATGTGTCAGCAGCCGAAGTGGTTTACCGGGTATCAACAACTGATCTCTCAGCGCCTGCAGGCACCGGGCCGCACCTCTCCTCTGCTGCAGTAATTGAAGCCAGTGAGAATGTTTTCATGCCCAACGCCTTCACCCCCGGCAGTACGGATGAGAACGCCATTTTCAGGCCTGAGTTTTCCTTTCACCCGGGAGAATATGATTTCAGGGTAGTTTCAAGAAGCGGTGTACTGTTGTTCCGCACGGGTGACCCCGGCGAAGGATGGGATGGCAGGCACAACGGCAGGATGATGCCGCCGGGAGTGTACCTCTGGAGCCTGAGGCTTACCACAACGTCAGGACAAACCCTGGAAAGGAACGGGACCGTAACTATACTGCCATAACAGCTAAATAATAATGAGTCGATTTTCGTATCTTTGTTACTTGTTTGCAGGTAGAGACTGATGGTTAAGACCAGGACCAAAATATTCACCGCTGATGATATCAGCCGTATCGAGACAGAATACAACCTGCTGACTGATAATCTCTACAGGTGTGATAATCCCGGTGACAGGGAATTGATTGACAAGGCATTCAGGTTCGCGAATGAGGCACATCGTGACATGTACCGCAATTCCGGGGAGCCGTACATCATTCACTCGATCAGTGTAGCCCGGATAGTCAACCAGGAGATAGGACTGGGTGCCAGGTCAGTTTCAGCCGCGCTGTTGCATGATGTAGTGGAAGATACCGAAATTCCCCTTGAGGAGATATCCAGGGAGTTCGGTCCAAAGATCGCCTCTCTGATTGATGGTCTGACCAAGATATCAGGGACCTATAACAAGGAGACCAACTCACTGCAGGCTGAGAACTTCCGCAAGATGCTGATGACCCTCTCGGATGATTTCAGGGTCATACTGATAAAGATAGCTGACAGGCTGCACAACATGCGTACTCTTGACTCGATGCCCGAGCACAAGAGGATGAAGATTGCCGGAGAGACTGTATATCTCTATGCGCCACTGGCACACCGGCTCGGGATGTTTGCCATCAAGACCGAGCTGGAAGACCTGAGCTTCAAGTTCAGGCATCCGCGCATCTATGACGAGATCGCGCGCAAGGTAAAAATGGATGAGAAAAAGAACCTTGCCCTTATTAATAAGTTCAGCCTGCCAATCATAGAGGCGCTGAATGACAACAACATCCTGTTTGACATATCAGGCCGCTTCAAGTCAATCTATTCCATCTGGAAGAAGATGCAGTCGAAGAATATCCCGTTCGAGGAGGTATTTGATCTTCTTGCCGTAAGGATTGTCTTCGAGCCCGGTCCGGAGATGAGTGAGAGGGCACAGTGCTGGCAGATATATTCACTTATAACAGATATATACACACCTAAGCCTGACAGGCTGCGTGACTGGATCAGCAGGCCCAAGTCAAACGGTTATGAGGCGCTTCATCTTACCGTGATGGGCCCTGAGGGGCGATGGGTTGAGGTGCAGATCCGTAGTCAGAGGATGGACGATATTGCTGAGAGAGGGTTTGCGGCTCACTGGAAGTACAAGGGTGATATGTCTCAGACTGAGAGTGAACTCGATAAATGGCTGAAGCATATCCGGGAGATGCTTGCCAACCCGATGTCTGATCCGCTCAGCTTCCTCGATGAATTCAAGATGAGTCTCTTCTCCGCGGAGATAATGGTATTCACCCCAAAAGGACTGCTGGTCAACCTTCCCAAGGGCGCTTCTGCCCTTGACTTCGCGTATGAAATCCATACTGACATAGGCAACAAGGCCATCGGTGCCAAGGTAAACTACAAGCTCTCCCCTCTCTCTACAACTCTTCAGAGTGGTGACCAGGTTGAGATTATCACATCCAATATTGCCAGACCTGAGAAGGAGTGGCTTGAGTATGCCCATACGGCGAAAGCCAGGAATGCGATCAAGGATGCACTTCGCGATGAATCTACTGACCGCATACAGAAGGGGATGGAGATGCTTGAGAAGAAGCTGAGTGAACTGGGGATTCTTCCAAACTCAGACATCATCAAGAAGCTTCTGGATTATTATGATCTGCTCAACAAGGACGAGCTCTATTCGCGTATCGGGCTGGGGCTGATCAACCTCGACGAGTTGCGCAAAGTGCTGAAGAAGGCTCCTGAAGGAAGTCTGCGCAAGTACTGGAAGCTGGCAACAGGAGGTGCTAACCGCAAGAATCCGGGAACAAGGAAGGCGCCTGCCCGTGCTGAAAAAATTGACACGAGTCAGCCCTACCTGCTCAGGGAAAATGTCGACAGCAATGACAGTTCATACGTCATAGCCAGTTGCTGTCAGCCCATACCGGGCGATGAAGTGGTTGGCTATTTTGACCATTCCAACACCATTATCGTCCACAAACCCAAATGCCCCGTAGCCGTTAAACTTATGTCAAGCGAAGGGAACAGGATCATTCCCGTCAGATGGACCATCCACAAGCTCGTTTCCTTCCTGGCGAGGATAAGCATCAACGGGATTGACAGGATCGGGCTTGTAAGCGAGGTGACCACTATCATCTCGAAGGAGCTCAACGTCAATATCAGGAACATAAACGTTTCAGTGTACGACGGAATATTTGAAGGCACCATTGACCTGTTCGTTCATCACACCCGTGACCTCAACAACCTGATCATGCAGCTTTCCAACATCAAGGGAATCGCCAGTGTGAAGAGGATAGAGGAGTTTATAGAGTAGTCATTCAGGCGAAACAATCAGTCAAAATGTCAAACGAAGAAGCCAGGGTGGTTGTCAGGCAGATTTTCACGGAATACCTTGCAACGCATTCGCTGAGGAAAACACCCGAACGGTATGCAATTCTTGACGAGATATATTCCAGGGAGGGGCATTTTGACATTGAATCGCTCTTCAATTTCATGAACAACAAGAATTATCGTGTTTCCCGGGCTACACTCTACAACACCTTAAATTTGCTGCTCGACTGCAAACTTGTAACAAGACATAGGTTCGGCCGTAACCAGGCCCAGTATGAAAAAACATACAGAACCGGCCATCATGACCACCTGATTGACACCAGCTCGGGGAAGGTGATCGAGTTCAGTGATCCGAGGATCAATGACATAATCATGAGTGCCTGCGAAGAGAATTCGTTCATCGTCCATCATTATGCCCTTTATGTGTTCGGCGTGCAGGAAAAGAGAGACGGATGAGTAGTCCGCAGCGCCATATTTTTTTGTAACTTCGGACCTGTTTTGTCTAATCAGAGAGTTTTTGAAACAATGAATATTGACATTTTACTGGGGCTCCAGTGGGGAGATGAGGGAAAGGGTAAGATTGTTGACGTCCTGACACCGGATTATGATATTGTTGCCCGTTTCCAGGGCGGCCCGAATGCCGGTCATACGATTGAGTTTCACGGGGCGAAGCACGTTTTGCATCTTATTCCCTCGGGGATCTTTCATGATGACAAGATCAACATTATCGGCAACGGCATGGTGGTTGATCCGGTTGTTTTCAGGCATGAGGTTGAAAGCCTGGGTATGGATATCGGAAGAGTGCGTGAAAGGCTTCTCATATCGCTGAAGGCTCACCTGATCATGCCCACGCACAAGCTTCTCGATGCTGCCAATGAGGCTTCCCTGGGTGAAGCAAAGATAGGCTCAACTCTGCGGGGCATAGGCCCGGCATACACTGACAAGGCATCGCGAAAAGGCATGAGGGTCGGTGACCTGTCAGGGAAGGATTTCAGGGAGCTTTATCGCTCGAGGGTAAATGATCACCTCCGGCTCCTTCAGGGTTATGGCTGTGCAAATGACCTTAAGTCAATGGAGGATGAGTGGTTTGAAGCGGTAGAGTACCTTAAGCAGTTCAGAACGGTAAATGCTGATTATCATATTGATCAGGCTCTCAGGGCCGGAAAACGCGTCCTTGCCGAGGGAGCCCAGGGTACCATGCTGGATATAGACTTTGGTACATATCCTTATGTCACATCATCTAACACTGTCGCCGCCGGTGCATGCACGGGGCTCGGTATTGCTCCCGGACGAACAGGTGAAGTGTTCGGCATCTTCAAGGCATATTGCACCAGGGTGGGCAGCGGTCCCTTTCCTACTGAGCTCAACGATGCTGACGGTCAGAAGATGCGTGACCAGGGCAATGAGTACGGCGCCACAACAGGAAGGCCCAGACGCTGCGGATGGCTTGACCTGCCCGCACTGAAATATGCAATTATGGTCAACGGGGTGACGCAGCTGTTCATGATGAAGGCTGACGTACTCTCAGGGTTCAGTGAGATAAAGGTATGCAACTCATACACCGTGAATGGAAAGGAACAGTCGGAACTCCCCTATTGCCTCTATGACATCAGTGAACTCAACTACAGGAGCTTCAGGGGATGGCAATGTGACATCACAGGCTGCACGACCCGGGAGGAGCTGCCCGAAGAGCTGAAGGATTATGTAAGGTATATTGAAGATGAGACGGGTATTCCCGTAACCATTATTTCCGTGGGGCCTGACAGGTCAGCCACCATCACCGGGTAATCGTCACTCCGGCCGGTTAGCCCGGGCTTGCCATCGATTCTGTCCCGGACAACCAGGCAATTGTCACTCCGGCCTGTAGACCCAGGCATCACCATCGATCCTGTCCTGGACACTGCCGAGCGCATTCCATGCCTTGTGCAGATCAGGGAAGACCTGTGCTGAAACGAGATGCCATCTGCCGCCATTCATATAAACCAGCTGTGCATCATAGCCAAAGCCTTTAATATGTTCCAGCCATGCATCTGCATATTCAGGGGTAAGAAAACTGCCCACGATGACATGGTAGCCGGTTTTAGCCCTGGCCTGTTCTTCAGCTTCCATTGCCAGCTCTGCCTGGCGGATACGTTCAGCCTCCGCCTGCCTCTCCTTGGCCACACGGATTGAGTCAGCTATGCGAAATGCTTCCTGCTGCTGACGGAGAGCTTCTGCCTCCCTGGCCTTTTTACCGAAGGGATTTATGCTCTTCATGAAATCACATGAAGGAGTAAGAAGCAGAACAGCTGCTAGCAACACGAATGATAGTCTCTTCATAAATGGCAGTTTTTCACGATTTTGGGTGATAAAGGTATGGATTTATGGTTAAAAATACAATCAATTTTCGGTAAAGATGCCGTTCGCAGATATTTCTTTCCTATATTAGGTCACTGTTTTAAACCATCAAACTACTTAACACGATGAAGTCACTTATTCAGTTTTTTGAAGAAAACGTAGAAAAATATGCGTCCAACATTTACATGTGGGAAAAGCTTCAGGAGAAATATGAAGGTACCACTTACCAGGAGACCAGGCGCCAGGTTCATGAATTCGGAGCCGGTCTGATGCAACTGGGCATAAAGAAGGGTGACCGTGTCAGCATCCTCGCAGATGGCCGTAACAGCTGGGTCATAGGTGAACTTGGGATACTCTATGCCGGCGGTGTCAATGTACCCCTCTCCATCAAGCTGAATCCTGAAGAGATCAAATTCCGCCTCAACCATTCCGAGACCAGGATGGTAATCACTTCAAGCACACAGGCTCCGAAAATACTGGCAGTGGCAGAAAAATGCCCCGATTTGCAAAAGATCATCTTCATGGATCCGCGCGAGGAGTACGCTGAAGGGCAGATCCATTTCAACGAGGTCAGGAAGATCGGGCGTGAGTGGCTTGAAAATCCTGCCAACAGGAAGAGCTTTGAGGAGTTTGCCAATTCCATCACTGCGTCCGATTTTGCAAATATATGCTACACATCAGGCACAACAGCCGATCCCAAGGGAATAATCCTCACACACGGCAACTATGTGACCAACGTTTACCAGTCATATAGCCTGATGGACATACCGCCGTTCTACAAAACTCTGCTCATCCTTCCATGGGATCACTCATTTGCCCATACTGCGGGCATATATGCCTTCATGGGCAAGGGAGCCAGCATTGCATCGGTGAAGGTGGGCAAGACCCCTATGGAGACTCTGCGCAACATTCCCATCTGCATGAAGGAGATAAAGCCCAACCTGCTGATGAGTGTGCCGGCGCTGGCGAAAAATTTCAGGAAGAATATTGAAAAGGGGATAAAGGGAAAGGGCAGGATGACTGAGGCCCTCTTCAACTTTGCTCTCAAGATGGCTTATTCCTATAACAAGGAGGGCTGGAACAAGGGGCGCGGAATACAGAAGATCAAGAAACCTCTCCTCCGTCTCTTTGATAAGATACTTTTCAGCAAGGTAAGGGAGGCCTTCGGAGGTGAACTCGATTTCTTCATCGGCGGCGGCGCCCTGCTTGACATCGAACTGCAGCGCTTTTTCTATGCCATAGGAGTGCCAATGTACCAGGGATACGGACTCTCCGAGGCATCACCCATCATCTCGTCAAACTCCAGCGCCAGGCATAAACTGGGATCATCAGGCTTCCTGGTCAACAACATGGACCTGAAGATATGTGATGACAACGGCAACGAGTTGCCTGTAGGACAAAAGGGAGAGATAGTCATCCGAGGAGGAAATGTGATGCATGGATACTGGAAGAACGATGCTGCTACAAGTGAAGCCCTGCGTGATGGCTGGCTCTATACCGGCGACATGGGATACATGACTGCAGATGGTTTCCTGTACGTGCTCGGCCGCTTCAAGAGCCTCCTGATAGCTGATGACGGTGAGAAATTCAGCCCGGAAGGAATTGAAGAGGCCATCAGCGAACAATCGAAATACATTGACCAGTGCATGCTCTACAATAACCAGAGGCCATACACTGTAGCCCTGGTAGTGCCCAACCAGCATGCCCTGAAGCTCTACCTTGAAAGCCACAACATGTCGGCCACCACCGAGGAAGGCAAGCGCGCCGTTCTCAATCTCATAGAGAACGAAGTGAATGAATACCGCATTAACGGCAAGTACGGCCACATGTTCCCGCACCGCTGGCTGCCGGTAGCGCTGGGAGTACTCAATGAGAGCTTCAATGAAGAGAACGGCATGATGAACTCAACCATGAAGATTGTCAGGGGAAAGATAACCGACCGTTATCATGACCTCATCGAGTGGCTCTACACCCCTATGGGCAAGATAGTACACAATGAACGCAACATGGAAGAAGTTGAGAAGATGAAACTCGGCTGACCAGTTAAAACCCTTCACAGATGAAATACTTTTTAATTCCTGTTCTTGTTGTAATTTCCGGGATTATGACCTGTTGCCACAGGGAGAAAGCCCCGGAGTGGAGACCTGCTGAAAACCCGATTTATACAGTCTGGGGTGAGAAACTTGATCCTTCGGCACCCTGGCCGGAATACCCGAGACCGGCACTTGCCAGGGATGAATGGATGAACCTGAACGGTTTATGGGACTATGCCATCTGTCCGAAAGATGCAGATCGTCCTGAACCACAGGGAAAAATCCTCGTACCCTTCCCTGTTGAATCAGCTCTCTCCGGTGTCAGGGAAAGGGTGAATGACTCCCTGGCGCTGTGGTATTCACGGGATTTCGTTCTGCCGAAACAATGGAAGGATAAGCGGATCATAATCAATTTCGAAGCTTCCGACTGGGAGACTACCGTATGGGTTAATGACAAGCTGGCAACAGTACACCGGGGCGGTTATGATCCCTTCTGGTGTGACATCACCAATTTGCTTGATGGCAGAAAGAAGCATACGCTTGTTGTCAGGGTAACTGATCCCACCGACAGTGGCCCCCAGCCAAGGGGCAAGCAGGTAACGAAGCCCGGTGGCATCTGGTACACTCCAACCAGCGGCATCTGGCAAACCGTATGGCTTGAACCGGTTGAAAAGACCTGGATAGGGGATCTTCGTGTAGTGCCTGACATTGACAACGGGGTGCTTCACGTGACGGTCATCGAGGAGCAGTGCAAGGGAGGTCCGGATGGGTGCCCGCCCGTTGACATGGCCCCGTCACTTGCGGAGATAACCCTGCTTGCTGAAGGTGAAACGGTGGCTGTGGCATCAGGTACAGCAGGCACCGTGGTGACACTGCCGGTGCCTGATGCAAGGCTCTGGCGCCCTGATGACCCGTACCTCTATGACCTGAAGGTGAGACTGATAACCGGAGGCCAGGTTGCTGACCAGGTGACCTCCTACGCCGGTATGAGAAAGATATCACTGGGAACAGGTGAGGATGGCTTTACCCGCATTTTACTGAACAATGAATTTATCTGGCAGAACGGTCCGCTTGACCAGGGATTCTGGCCCGACGGACTTTATACCCCGCCATCCGATGAAGCAATGGTTTATGACCTTGAGATGCTTAAGAAGATGGGGTTCAACATGCTGCGCAAGCATGTCAAGATAGAGAACAGGAGGTTCTATTACCACACTGACCGGATGGGCCTGCTGGTGTGGCAGGATATGCCCAGCGGCGATGAATACATCTGGGGTGACAAGCCTGACATAGTCAAGAGTGCAGCTGACTCTGCCATCTTCATGGATGAGCTCACAATGATGATCGGCACGAAGTTCAATCACCCGTCAATTGTTATGTGGGTTGTTTACAACGAAGGCTGGGGCCAGTATGAGACACCGGCAGTAACCGGTTATGTCATGGCTCTTGACACCACGAGGCTGGTCAACAGCGCCTCGGGGTGGACTGACAGGGGTACGGGGCATGTGCTTGATATACACCACTATCCTGACCCTGTGGCTCCCGGTCCTGAAAAAGAGCGGGCCATTGTGCTGGGTGAGTTCGGAGGGCTGGGTCTGCCGGTTGAGGGACATACCTGGGAACAGAAGAACTGGGGTTATGAAAAGATGGGAGACACCACCTCCCTGCTGAACAAATACAGTGAGTTCTACGCTGCCGTCAGGCAGATGGTTGCCGAAAAGGGACTGAGTGCTTCAGTCTACACACAGACCACTGACGTGGAAACGGAGACCAACGGCCTGATGACATATGACCGCAAAGTGGACAAGATGGGGTATGAAAATGTGAGAAAGGCGATGGAAGGCAGTAAATAAAACAGTAGTCAGCATCTGAGCAGGTAATTGATTTGCTGCAGATTACTGACTACAGAATGATAAGGGCAGGCTGATCAGACGATCAGCCTGCTTTTAAATGGCAGAAATGTCATGAAGTCTGCGTGATGCACAATATAGGCTTCGGTGGTACGCTTTACCAGGTCACCCTCGTGGGCATGTGCTGCAATGATATGGCACACTTCGGGTGGCACACCGCACTCCTCTGCCAGGCTGACGCCTGAGAAGGGGTGTCTCAGATACTTCCCGTAGTTCCCCTGCACAGCCTTCCCGGATGCATCGAGTTCATATTCCAGCATCTTTCCGACATCAGCCAGGATAGCGCCTGAGATAAGCACATCCATGTTGACCGGCAGTTCATCGCGGAAGAATTCGTTCATCTTCATCCCCGCATCGCGGGCAACATGCACCACGCATCTCTTGTGGTCCATGAAGGTGACTTTCAGGTCAGGACCGCAAAGGAGGGTGAATGGTATGCGGTTCAGGTCATCAACGGTAAGCACGCTCCGTTCGAGGGCAACTTCCCACGTGCGGGCGGTCTTCTCCCTCAGTTCAGGATCATTGATCCATTCCAGTTCAGGCCACAGTTTCTTTATCTCTTCGGTCATATCCTGTTATTTTAATTTTGAAATGATTGCATCTGTCATCTGGATGGTTGAGGCTGCCCCCATCTTTACCACCTCGGGCTTGCCGCTCATCTTCATCATGTCATAGGTCTTGTACTTTCCCTCTTCGATGACTTCCGCGATAGCCCTGCGTATCTTTGTGGCAATATCCTTTTCCTCTATGTAGTCAAGCATCATACATGCTGACTCGATCATAGCCACAGGGTTAACTATAGGTACTTCATAGCCGGCGTATTTGGGAGCTGATCCGTGAGTAGGTTCAAACACCCCAATCCCATCTTCTGAGAACTGAGCGCTGCATGCAAATCCGAGTCCGCCGATCAGCCCGGCAAAGGCGTCGGAAACGATATCTCCGAACATATTACCGGCAACTATTACGCCATAATCCTCGGGATTCTTTGTGAGCCACATCATCTGTGCATCTATATTTGTGTTCCGGAGAATGATGCCCGGGAACTCATTCTTCTGCATCTCCCTGGCTATCTTCCACATGAGACCTGAGGTTTCACGTATCACGTTTGGTTTTTCACAGACAGTGACTGATTTGTAGCCGAATTTAACGGCATGTTCAAATGCTGCCCTGACAATGCGCCCGGTATATTTCTTCGTGAAGATTCTTGTTGAGACTGCCAGTTCCTCTTTCGGGCACCATCCGAAGTTCTGGCGGAACTTGGGATGGGTCATCAGCGCATCATAGACCTGCTGCGGAGGATCGGACCATTCCACACCGCCATAGAGCCCTTCGGTATTCTGCCTGAATATCACTACATCTACCATCGGTTCCTCAGGATTTCCGTCCTTATCGCGGCGGATGAAGTTGAGGGGGTTGCCCTTGTAGCTGCGGCACGGTCTGACGCAGATATCTAGGCCGAAGTGTTGCCTGAGGCCCACGATGGGGCTGCTGTAAGTAAAGCCTTTGCCCTGAAGTTCCGGTGAGAGCTCGGCAGCGGCGTCATCCTTTGGTTTGGAGGTGATGGCACCGAAGAGCGCGATCTTGTGTTCAGCAATCAGATCAATGGTACGCCGGGGAAGAGGATTACCCTCACGGCACCAGAAATCCCAGCCGATATCTCCGTAAACATAATCAGCATTAAAACCTGCCGCATCAAGGACGCGGATTGCCTGCTTCAAAACAATGGCACCTATACCGTCACCCGGCAGTGCCACAATAGTACGTCTGGTCATAATTTTATTCTTTAAACTGAATTATTTCGTTTCCGGTAAAAATATATTTTTTCCTGACTTAAAAAAAAGAGTTTCAGCAGGTAAAATTCATAGAGGTTGCAACGGAAAAAAATTATATTTGGGGCTAAATCATTTAACATAAAAGACAAGACACAGAATGGGTGAGTTGGGGGAAATGAAGCCCAGAAAACTCTGGGGTTACTTTGAAGAAATCTGCAAGATACCACGACTGTCGAAGAACGAAGGAAGAATCAGGGCATACCTGCTTGATTTCGCGAAGCAGCACAACCTTGAGGCAAAGGAGGACCATGTAGGGAACATACTGATTATCAGGGAAGCTGCCCCTGGTAAGGAGAAGGTTATGACAGTGGTTCTTCAGAGCCACCTCGATATGGTAGGTGAAAAGAATGCCTCCCATCCGCATAACTGGGCCGAGGATCCTATTATACCGGTTATTGACGGAAAGTGGGTAACCGCCAGCGGCACAACACTTGGCGCTGATGATGGTATAGGCATTGCAGCACAGATGGCTGTGCTGACGGATGCAAACCTTCAATGCGGACGGATCGAGTGCCTCTTTACCGTTGATGAGGAATCAGGAATGACCGGAGCAATCAACCTCAAGCCTGATTTTTTAACAGGACGCATATTATTGAACCTCGACTCGGAGGATGAGGGTATTCTCTACATCGGCTGTGCCGGCGGAATTGATACCCAGGCCTTCCTTACCTACACTCCTGAGAGGGTTACTACAGGGCACAGGGCCATGAACATCTCCGTCACCGGGCTGCACGGCGGCCACTCAGGCGATGAGATACACAAGGGCTACGGTAATTCCATAAAGATAATAACCAGGCTGTTGCAGGATCTTGAGAAGAAGTATGATATCAGGATCAGCAATTTCTCCGGCGGCAACCTCCGCAATGCAATACCGAGGGAGGCGTTTGTCACGGTGACATTCAATCCGGCACATGAAGAAAAGATACTGGCAGACACGGCAGCCTACAATACCCTTATCAGGGATGAGTACAACAGCCTGGAACCTGACCTGAAGGTAGCAGCAACCCCGGCAGATGTTCCTGAGCTGGTCATTGACGGCGGAACACAGCACAGGTTGCTGGGTGCACTGAGCTTAGTGCCTCACGGTGTGCTCCGCTGGTCAAAGGAGATACCTGACCTGGTTGAGACATCAAGCAACCTGGCAACGATAAGGCTCACCGATGACAACATGATCCACGTTGTCACCACTCAGAGGAGTTCTTCAGAAGAGTCAAAGCACTATGCCGCGGTGAAGGCTGAGGCAAGCTTCGAGCTCGCAGGGGCGAAGGTGACCCATTCTGACGGTTACCCCGGCTGGCAGCCGAACATGAACTCGGCAATTCTGAGGCAGATGATTGATTCATACCGGAAGCTTTTCGGCAAGGTGCCGCAGGTCAAAGCCATTCATGCAGGACTTGAGTGCGGGCTGATCCTTGAGAAGTACAAGGGGATAGACATGATCTCATTCGGCCCTACCATCAGGGGTGCACATACTCCCGAAGAGCGGATAGAGATTGAGACTGTTCAGATGTTCTGGGATCTGCTTATCGATGTACTGAGGCACATCCCCGAAGAGTAGTGTCAGCTGACCTCCTCAAATTCATCATGGGGCACACCACAAACGGGGCATACCCATCCTGACGGAAGATCTTCGAAGGGTGTTCCCGGTTCCACGCCACTGTGAGGGTCACCCTGTTCCGGGTCATATATGTAGCCGCATACCGGGCATATGTATCTGATCATAATTACTGTTTTACTATTATCTCTTTACTTTTCTGACAGCATCAATAACCGTTCCGTCAACCCATTTGATGGCAGCCACCACCCTGTCGTCAAAATCGGCTTTCTCCGGCTTGCCGCATATCTTCTCGGCAATATCCTTCAACTCTTCTATTGTCACCAGTGGCAGGCCCTTGCCCCGTACTGCATCAATCAGGTCCTGCCTGCGGGGGTTGATGGCAATGCCCCTCTCGGTAATGATCACATCAATCAGTTCGCCAGGCCCGCAGAGGGTGGTAACCCGGTCTACTATCACCGGGATTCTGTCACGGAACAGAGGTACAGGAACTATGACGTTGCGCGCATGCAGGCAGTTCTGCCACCCACCGATTCCATGCAGCAGAAGGCCATCAGAGTGGGTCACCACGTTCCCGTTAAAGCCGGTGTCAATCTCGGTTGCCCCAAGGATCATGATGTCCATCATGGTAGTGAGATTGCCCTTCGAGTGGTAGTTGTACGCGTTGAATACCGGGTAGGCAATATGGTTCAGGTTTTTTTCGATTGAGGCGACTGAATCAAGGTCAAAAGCCTGGGCATCGAGAATATATCCCATATGGCCTTCCTCAAGCATGTCAACCATATATTTGGTACTGCCACCGAAGCCAAAACTGAGTTTCCATCCCTTTTTCTTCAGGAGCTGGTGCACGTAAACCGCAATTGCAAGACTGGTTCCTCCTGCCCCGGCCTGCATGGTT
Source organism: Bacteroidales bacterium (assembly GCA_009881065.1). Lineage (GTDB taxonomy): Bacteria > Bacteroidota > Bacteroidia > Bacteroidales > VadinHA17 > SR-FBR-E99. The sequence continues at coordinate 15,669 of WXFE01000043.1, forward strand.
GCCCCGTCGCGGAGCAGGCCTGACTTCTCAAGGAAAGATGTTGTCAGTTCTGCAATCAGCAGCCTGTCAGGGCTCTTTGTGATCTGTGTGGTTCCCGAGACGATTTTTTCAGGAATACCTATTTTGTCTGTAACCACAACATAATCAACATAATTGCCCTCTATCTCCATCGGGAAGCATGGCAGGTTAACGAGGTTATCGGTCACCACTATCACCTTTTCAGCATAGAGGTAATCAGGCTTGGCGTATCCTATGACGCCTGTTGGGGATGGTCCTCCTGTTCCCCTGGCATTGCCGAAGGAGTCAGCAGCGGGGGCTGCCAGCACGGCGATATCTATCTTCACGTCGCCGTCCTGTATTGCCTGTACACGTCCTCCGTGCGAGCGCAGCACAGCCATCCCCTTCATTCTTCCTTCTGACACGAACATGCCCAGCGGGCCGTTCATGCTTCCCTCGATGCGGTTGACAGTGCCGTCTTCCAGATACTGGATGACAGGGTCATTGCAGGGGAATGATGCTGACGGCAGCCAGACAAGGTCCTTCACTCCCAACTCAGAGGCGATGGCGAATATCTGGTTGCTTACCAGGTCACCGTCGCGCAGATGGTGGTGAGTAGATACGGTCATACCATCTTTCAGCCCGCAGCGTACGAGGGCTTCCTTAAGGGAGCCCACAACCTTGTTGTTATCCTCCGGGTAATCAATACATGTTGGTATCGAAGGTCCGTATTTCCTGCCTGAGGGGCGATATTTGCCCACACCCATGAAAGGGATGGCTTCCTTACCGTTTATTTCATCCGGCACCAGACGTCCGGCAGCGTTTTCTACAAGTTTCATGACGGTAATGCATTAATTTTTTGACTCTTCCAGATCTATCCAGTTCTCCGGCAGCAGACCCAGCCTGACGGCCAGGGTAATTGTCTTTTCGGCCCTTGCCACAACCGGCGGGTCTATCATTTTTGTGCCGAGTGCAACAACTCCAAGTCCCTTTTCAAGCGCATCGCGGTATGCGATGACTATCTTCTTTGCCTTTTCCAGCTCCTGCGGTGAGGGGGAGAATCCCTCCCTGATAACGGCTATCTGGCGCGGGTGAATGCAGCCCATTCCCTCGAAGCCCATGGCTTTTGCCGAGAGTACGTTATTGAGCAGCCCTTCCATATCACCTACGTCAGAGAAGACCGAATCAATCGGCTGAATACCGGCTGCCTTGGAAGCAACCACAAGGCGGTTGCGGGCATAGAGTGACTCCTTTCCTTCCTTTGTGCGCTGCACTCCGAGGTCAGCGGTGTAATCTTCCAGACCTATTGCCATGGCCACTACTGATTTGGCAGCGGTGGCAATTTCCATGGCATGCTCCACTCCGGCAGCACTCTCAATGATAGGCATCAGGAAGACCATTTCATTCTGTCCTTCCCTTGCCTTTATCTCCCTGATTCTGTTATCAACCTTACGCACGGTTTCAGCATCTTCGCACTTCGGAATAAGCACCAGGTGAACGTTATGGGGTATCAACATTTCAAGGTCATCAAGTCCGCGTTCACCCTGGTTTATGCGTATCATCCTCTCAGCCCCGTAGAAATTGACAACCCTGAGGGCATTTCTGACAAGGATTCTTGCCTCATCCTTTCGTTCCGGGGCAACTGAATCTTCCAGGTCAAGAATGACTCCGTCAGGTGAATGAAGTCCGGCGTTGAGGAACATTCCCGGGCTGTTTCCGGGGAGGTAGAGCCTTGAGAACCTGAACCTGTCTCTTGATGAGGCATAAAGGTTTTCGGCGGCCATCTCCGGTATGAAGCACTTCTCAGTACCTGTAAGGGCTTTTACCGCTGCTTCAATCCTGGCGGCAATGACAAACGGCAACGCTCCTGAATCATTCATTGAGAGCCTGGCATTTTCAATGCCGAAGTAATGGAGAAGGTCACGGCACTGCCGTTCTATGGCCTTGCCGTACATAGTTTTTACCTTCGATTTGAGATTCAGCTCGATACCACCTGTTTCAGTGAGTTCAAGCATTACTTCAATGTCAGACCGTATTCTGGGTCCGGTATTACCTGTTATTACCTGTTTCATTTTCTACTCTCTGAAATGAAATTCAAAAACATAATAAATTATCCGGGATGGCTGAACCGTATACCTTCTGCAATTGCAGGGCCGATAACACCAGCCACGTTCGGTCCCATGGCGGGCACGGGAGTTGAATGGCTTTGTCAGCTTTCTCCGGTTTGAATTCTAGCCTAATGCCACCAGCACTTCATCCTGAAGAACTGACTGGCTTGGGGAGACATTAACGGCTGTCACCTTTCCTGCCGTCTCAGCCTTAATGGCATTTTCCATCTTCATTGTCTCGAGGGTGCAAACTGTCTGACCCGGTTTGACATCATCACCCACCTTGACAAGGACCTGAATAATAATTCCCGGCAGCGGGGCCTTGATCTCCGTTGCCTTTCCTGAAGCAGATTCAGGCGCTTCCTTTGTCTCCTTTAACGGCCTTGCATGTGTTGAAGCTGATGATACAACGGCTTTAGTCTTGGGTGTATCGCGTTGCATCTCAACATCATAGACAGTTCCGTTCACATCGATCCTTGCCATGCTTCCATCGATCCCAAGAACCTCAACATCATACTGGTTTCCGTTTATCTTGAACTTGAAGTTTTTCATTACACTTACGGATTATTTTTTCTTAAAGGTTTCTCATATGGTACAATTTGGAGTTCCAGGGCGAATAGTGCCTGGAGATGCGCTTGATGGTCACCACCCCGCTCTCCACGTCATGCAGTTCATTGAAATAGAGGTAAATGGTCATTGCGATGGCTGCGTTGACCTCATCTGACTCTGTTGTATCTGCTGTCTGAACAACTACCGGTTCAGTACCCTTTTTGCGGGCAGATTTTCCGGGTATTAAGTTCAGGATAATTTTGATAATGTACTTTATGAACCAATATACGAACAGCAGGGAGAGAAGTATTATTCCGATGCCCACCACAATTACGATCCAGTTGAGCTGATCAAGGATCTGTGAGCCCTCAATGAGATATATCCAGTTCATGATCATTTCTTATCAGAGTGGGATGTTGCCATGTTTCTTCATTGGTCCCGGGTCCTTCTTTGTGGAGAGTGTCCTGAGAGCCCTTATAACCCTGAACCTGGTGTTCCGGGGTTCAATCACATCATCGAGGTACCCGTATTTGGCTGCCTCGTAGGGGTTGGCAAACTTGTCGCGATACTCCTGTTCCTTTTTGGCCACGTACTCCTTGCGTTCTTCATCATCAGCAATCTCGCTGATAGCTTTTCCTTCAAGAACCTCGATGGCTCCCTGGGGACCCATCACTGCTATCTCAGCAGTAGGCCAGGCGTAGTTGATATCGCCTTTCAGCTGTTTGGATGACATGACGCAATGGGCTCCTCCATATGATTTCCTGAGGGTGACGGTCACCTTCGGCACATTGGCTTCGCCGTAGGCGTACATCAGCTTGGCTCCATGAATGATAATACCACCGTACTCCTGGGTTGAGCCTGGAAGGAATCCCGGGACGTCAACGAAGGTAACGATGGGGATATTGAATGCATCACAGAATCTTATGAAGCGTGCTGCCTTGCGCGAAGCTTCAATGTCAAGGACACCTGCCAGGTATGCGGGCTGGTTTGCAACTATGCCAACGGGCATACCGTCAAACCTTGCATAACCGACCACTATGTTCTTGGCATAGGCCGCATGGACCTCAAGGAAGTCATGATGGTCAACGACCCTTACAATCACATCCTTTACATCATAAGGCTGGTTGGGGCTCTCCGGTATGATATCATTCAGTTCATCCTCCAGTCTGTCAATCGGGTCATCACATTCCAGCTGCGGGGGTTCCTCAAGATTGTTCTGAGGCATGAAACTCAGCAGTTTCCTGATAAGATCGAGCCCCTCCTGCTCCTCATCAACGGCGAAGTGTGCCACTCCGGACTTGGAAGTATGAACGCCGGCGCCGCCAAGTTCATCAATTGTAATATCCTCACCGGTAACGGCTTTTGCCACCTTTGGACCGGTGACGAACATATAGCTGCTCTTGCGGCTCATGATGATATAGTCAGTCAGTGCAGGGGAATAGACTGCACCGCCGGCGCAGGGGCCGAAGATGGCCGATATCTGCGGAATCACTCCTGATGCAAGGATATTGCGCTCAAATATTTCTGCATAGCCTGCAAGGCTTCTGACACCTTCCTGGATACGGGCGCCGCCGGAATCATTGATACCGATGACAGGAACGCCTGCCTGCATTGCCTTGTCCATAATCTTGCATATCTTCTGGGCGAATGTTTCTGACAGTGACCCGCCAAAGACCGTGAAATCCTGGGCAAAGACATAGACTACCCTTCCGTCGATGGTGCCGTGGCCTGTGATAACACCGTCAGAGAGGAATTTCTTGTCTGCCAGCCCGAAGTCCTCGGTCCTGTGGGTAACGAACATGTCAAACTCCTCGAAGCTGCCTTCATCAAGCAGCAGGTTAATGCGTTCCCTGGCAGTAAGTTTGCCTTTGGAGTGCTGATCCTTAATTCGTTTTTCGCCGCCGCCCTTACGCGCTTTCTCCCTGTAATCAAGGAGTTGCTTGATTCTTTCCTGACTCTTCATTGAACCTGGTTATTTATTTGTTTTTGCTGTTTTTGTCCTCGCATAGTTCGGTAAGCACACCGAAGGTTGATTTGGGATGCAGGAAAGCGATGCTCAGCCCCTCGGCACCTTTTCTGGGAGTACTGTCAATAAGCCTGATCCCAGCTGCCTCAGCCTTACGGAGTTTATCCTCAATCTGGTCTACTGCAAAAGCAATATGATGAATTCCTTCTCCCCTCTTTTCGATGAATTTGCCTACCGGCCCTTCCGGGTCAGTTGACTCGAGCAGCTCAATCTTAGTCTGCCCGATCATAAAAAAAGCGGTCCTGACTTTCTGGTCAGCCACCTCCTCAATGTTGTAGCACTTCAGGCCCATGACATTCTCATAGAACGGAAGTGCCTCGTCAATGGATTTGACTGCAATTCCAATGTGCTCAATATGTGTGGGTTTCATAATAAATCAATTAAGATTGAAATAATAATAAGAAAATGCAAGTTAAATCTATTTAACTCATCCCCACACGATAAAAATCATGTTTTCAGGTCTCAGAATGGGAATTCCGTCGGCACTTCCTTCAGTTCTTCGGTCTCGGGCCTGGAAGCAGCTTCATGGATAGGGTTACCGTCAACGAAGACAGCCCTGAAGGGTCTTGTGGGGCATGCATACTCACAGGCTCCGCAACCGATGCAAATCTCGTCCCTAATTTCAGGTATGAGCAGGCTTCCTTCAAAGGGTACCATATGGCATGCCTTGGTGGGACAATGTTCAGAGCAGGCTCCGCATGCTGTCTTTTCAGTATTGACAATGCAGTTTTCCTTTATGAAAACAGCCTTGCCTATCTGAGTCAGTTTTTTGGCTTCCGGCATCAGTGGCATGATTGCTCCTGTGGGGCAGACTTCAGAACAACGGGTACAATCATAGTTGCAGAAACCGCTGTGAAAATCCATCCTCGGCTGCATTATACCGGCAAAACCGTACTGGCTGGTTGAAGGCTGGAGCACATTTGTGGGGCAGGCATTGACGCACAGTGTACATGCCGTGCATCTGGAGGTGAACATTTCAATGCCGGATGATCCGGGAGGCGATACCGGGTAGAGCCGGTCTTCCCTGACTGTTGACTCCTTTGCAGGTGATGGTGTGGTGTCCTGCGCCTTCAGCAACTGCGAACCTCCTGCCAGCAGGGCGAGTGATCCGGCAATGAAGCCGCGGCGCGACGAGTCAGGCTCATCACTATCCTTCTGTTGCCGCTTCAGTCTTACCAGACCGTATGACATGCTGTTTCCCCTGCATGCGTCAACACAGTTGAAACAGTTGACACAGCGGCTCAGATCAACTGATTTGTTAAGGAAATCTATGCATGATGATTTGCATACCATTGCACACCTGCCGCATCGCGTACACTTATCCTCATCGAACCTGATTCTGAAGAGCGACACCCTGCTCAGCAGGCCAAGCAGTGTTCCAACAGGGCAGACGCTGTTGCAGTAGAGCCTGCCGTACCTGAAGGCAAGCAGCCCGATCAGCAGCAGGAATGCTGCTGGCACTATGTAGGCGGCGAGCTCATAGGGTTTGATATCCACGTGGTATACCGAATAGATACCGAATTTACCCAGGATGCCTGCGAACAGATTGTTGATTAAAAGCACCACCGGCTGCACAAAGCAGGTCATCAGCCTACCAAAGGTACTGTACGGATCAAGGATTGTGAGCACATAGACACCTCCGATAGCCAGGAGTGCCGCTGTTATCACAAGGATGAAGTAACGCAGTATGGTGTAGGGTTTTTTGTAACCGTACTTGCGGAACCGTCTCTTTACCAGCCCTCCTGCCCGGCTTATCACATCCTGAAGTATGCCCAGCGGGCAGAGAAATGAACAGTAAGTTCTCCCGGTGAGGAGGGTCAGAACCAGAACGATTATGAATCCGGTTGAGGCTGCCACGCCGGCAATGACAAACTTGAGGAATGAGGGCACAAACTGAAGATGAAGGATCGGGCCGAAAGCCTTATCGCCAAGGACTCCCCTGAAGTCTACGAACAGGAATACAAACAGCAGAAGCACGAGGCTGGCAAATACGGTACGGATGTGTTTCAGTGCGGAGGACTTCATGAGTGGTTACATTTTCATCCTGTGTATATTCATTGCTGCAAGGTCCATTTTTCCTATTCCCATTCCTGCGGCAAGTTTTATATGTTCTATGGATGAGGGTTCCCTTCCCATGAGTTTTGCGCCTGCTGCATCAATGGCCACCCAGTCAGTAGAGAGCATGAGTGATTTCATATTTGAGAGGTCAGCCACTGACACGCCACGTGGCCCGTTACGCATCATCACATTGTAGGCATCCATGACATTGAGGTTTGGCTTCTTCGAAAACAGTGCGTAGTCAGCAATGCACTGGTTGAGATGATTCCTGTGCCAGTAGGAACGGTCCCATACCACCCCCATCATGTTCTTGAGGGCTCCCGTCATCAATGCCGAACTGTGGTGCTTGAGGATGGGAACATTGATAAAGACATCGCTCGAAAGAACAAGTTCATGAACTTTGACCTTCGTCAGCTTTTTCCCGTTGGGAATGGTCACCTCCTGATAATAGCTTTCCGAGTTGCTCGGCACCATCTTTGCTCCGGCATCCCTGACAGCCTGCTCAATGCCGGAGTTCTTGTAGCATTTGATCCAGTTATCGCATGTATTGTCAAATACCAATACCTCCTTCGCCCCTGCCCTGTAACAATGCTCAATAATCCTCTTCACGAGGGCAGGGTTGGTATTCCCTCCCTTTTCAGGCACCACGTCCCAGCCGATATTCGGCTTCACCAGCACCTTCTGTCCTTTTTTGACAAAAGTACCCATGCCGCCCAGTGCCTGTATGCCCATGTCAAACATTGCAGCCGGCTCTCCCCCCATCACTGCAATAAGGTCATAATCAGTACCTGAAGGAAGAGGCTTTCCGGCAAATGCATTCTTATAACCACCAAAACTCATGAAGGCTCCTGCAGCCAGACCGGCACCAAGTGAATTTCGCAAGAAACTTCTCCTTTTCATTACCTTCCGTTTGATATTACCCCAAAAATGAGAAATGCAAAGTAAACATTTTTTTTAATATATCGGCTCCGTATTCTTATATTAGCAGCCTGAGAATGCGACCTTAAGCGATTATGCGCTGCCGGCAGGTGATGTTAAAAAAACTAAAAAAATGAAGATACTATATTACGACTGCTTTTCAGGAATCAGCGGAGACATGAACCTGGGTGCACTGCTTGACCTGGGTGTAAGCAGTGAGATACTGACCGACGGCCTGAAGAAACTCAATACAGGTGGCTGGAGGCTGGATATCAGGCGGGATCAGAGACATGGCATCACCGGCACAAAAGTTACAGTCATCACAGATCATGATGATTATGAGCACCCGTACGGGAATGATCACAAGCAATGCCATGACAGCCAACATGACCACGAACACAGCCATGAGCAGCACCACCACAACCACCTGGAGCACGAGCACAATAATGGGCAGTGCCATGAGAGTCACCAGGACCATGGACACGATCATGGGCATCACCATGACAATCTTCATGACCACGGATACACTCACGAGCAGTGCCATGACAGCCACCATGACCACGGGCACAGTCATGAACAGTGCCATGACAACCACCACGAGCATAGTCATGAGCAGCACCAGGACCATCACCATGAGCACAGGAATCTTGCCGACGTGGAAAAGATAATCAATGAAAGCGGTCTGCCGGCTCCGGTCAGAGAGCTGGCGATGAAGATATTCAGGCATATAGCCGAAGCTGAAGCAGTTGTACATGACAAACCCCTGCATGAGGTTCATTTTCATGAGGTGGGTGCAATTGACTCCATTGTTGACATCGTTGGTGCAGCCATTTGCCTCAATGAGATCGGCGCTGACAGGGTTTATGTTTCGGAAATTGAACTCGGAAGCGGTATGGTCAGGTGCCAGCACGGGCTGCTGCCTGTCCCTGCACCTGCAACAACACGGATCATCAGCGGTTTTCCGGTTCATATCGGCGGGGTTGATTTTGAAGCCACCACCCCCACCGGGGCTGCAATCATTGCTGCCATTGCAGAACCATTGCCGCCATCAATGAGAATGGTCATCAGGAAGAGCGGTTACGGCATTGGTCAGAAAAACAACCCTTCCAGACCCAACATACTCAGGGTCTGTCTGGCGGAGAGTGCCGGTGAAGCTGAGAGAGGGCATCCGGCAAGGCTTGTTGAATGCAATGTGGATGACATGAATCCTGAGATGTCGGAATACATATCAGGCAGGCTTTTCGCCGCAGGCGCAGGAGACGTATGGTTCACGCCGGTGATAATGAAAAAGGGGCGGCCGGCCTTTACCATCAGCGTCATCTGCGAGGAGGATCAGCTTGATGCTGTCAGGGAGATACTGTTC